>CAMFPD010000071.1 GCA_945971355.1 uncultured Lachnobacterium sp. | reverse complement strand
TATTATATCTGGAAATAATTCTATACAAAAACTTTAAAACCTTGTATAATAAGATAATATTTAGACAGATAAGGTGGTGCAGCATGAGATATACGATTAAAGAAGGTAATTATGCTAACATGGGGGTTGAAAAGAGAGAAAATAACTATATTTTTACCTTTGAGGGAGAAAAGGAAGATAAATGCTGCATTGTAATTATTAACAAGGACACAAAAGCTGAGGAAAGGATAGAGATTCCTTCTAATTTTTGCCTTGGTTCTTTGCGCTCTGTTGAGATTAGTGGAATTGAGACGGATGATTTTTTATATTATTACGAGATAAATGACACAAAGGTTGTGGATCCATATTCAAGGGCGATTTTCGGACGTGAAAAGTGGAACGATGAGACACGTGAGAAAATAGATTATGAAGTGTTTGGACGTATTAACAATTTAGATTTCGATTGGTCTGATGATGAGACTCCTGAGATACAAAAACAGGATATGATTATGTATAAGCTTCATATTCGTGGATTTTCAAAGGGGAATGTGGCAAATAAGAAGGTTGCGGGAACATTTGAGGGTGTTAAAAACAGGATAGATTATCTGAAGTCTCTGGGTGTTACAACTGTCGAGTTTATGCCAGTCTATGAATTTGAAGAGATGGAACTTCCTGCATCGGTTGAGGTTCCTGATTATGTTAAGTGGGAGTCTGAAGATGATGATGTGATTCTTCCACCAGATGAAAATCCAATCTCTAAAAAAGTTAATTACTGGGGGTACGGAACGGGAAATTATTTTGCTGTTAAATCGTCTTATGCTTTTTGTCCTGAAAAGGCTTCATGGGAATTTAAGAATCTTGTAAAAACATTCCATAGTAATGGAATGGAGTGTATTCTTGAAATGTATTTTCCAAATGACACAAATCATAATATGATTTTGGATGCTCTCAGATTTTGGGTGAGAGAGTACCATGTGGACGGATTTCATCTCCTTGGAGAGAATCTTCCTATTACAGCTATTGTGCAGGATGTGCTTTTAAGCAGAACTAAGATTTTTTATCCTGAATTCAATACAAATGCTGTTCCAACTGGAAGAAATTATAAGACTTTGTTTGTGTATAAGGATGAATATATGTATCCTTCGAGAAAAATACTCAATCATATGAATGGTGATATGAAGAGTTTTCTTGATCAGCAGAGAAAACAGGGTAGTGACCTTGGATATGTAAATTATATTACCAGCAATAATGGTTTTACCATGGCTGATTTGTTTATGTATAACTATAAACACAACGAGGCCAATGGTGAGGATAACGCTGATGGAAATCAGTGGAATTACAGCAATAATTATGGTGAAGAGGGACCAAGCAGGAAGAAATTTGTCAGAGAAGTGAGAAATCTCAAGTGGAGAAATGCAATGTTGATGATGTTTCTTGCGCAGGGAGTTCCAATGATATGGTCTGGAGATGAGATAAAGAATTCACAGCAAGGCAATAATAATGCCTATTGTCAGGATAACGAAATAGGATGGGTTGATTGGAAAAATGAAAAAAATCATAAAAGTGATTTGGAATTTTTGAAGAAGCTTATTGAGTTTAGAAAAGCTCATCCAATCATTTCTCAAGGAGAGCCGTTTCATTTTTGTGATTACAAATCATTTGGGTATCCAGATTTATCTTTTCATGGAGAAAATGCATGGATATCAGGAAGCGAGCTTAATAAACAGTGCGTTGGCATGATGTATTGTGGTGAGTATTCGCCGGAGAAAGAAAATAATGAGTATGTATATATAGCATATAACTTTTATTCTTACAGGGAGAAACTTGCGCTTCCTGGAATTGGCAAGAAAAAGAAATGGTATCTCGTGGCAGATTCTTCCAAGAAAAAGGATTCCTTTAATGATGAACCGGTACTGTATGACAGTCAGGATTATGTCATTATGAATCCACAGGCAATATGTATTTTGGTAGGTAAGTAAAATGAATGCGTGGAAACATTTTTGTACAATTACCAGACACAAAAATCTGGTTCTTGCAGGTTGCTTTAAAATAGGTCTTTATAAGCAAGGATTGTTGCATGATTTGTCAAAGTATAGCCCAACTGAATTTATTGTGGGATGTAAGTATTATAAAGGCTATATGAGCCCGAATAATGCAGAGAGGATGGACAGGGGATATTCTTCTGCGTGGCTTCACCATAAAGGAAGAAATAAGCATCATCTTGAATATTGGATAGATTATGATATCCCATCGAAGAAAAACGGTGATGATACCAATGGTCATTCGGCGATGGCTGGTATGAAAATGCCAATTAACTATGTGTGCGAGATGCTGGTGGACAGAGTTTCAGCTTCGAAAAATTATCTCAAGGATAAGTATACAGATAGAAGCGCTCTTGAATATTATAATAGAAGCATAGACCACTATTTGATTAATGAGGATACAAGAGCGCTTTTGGAATATTTGTTAGAGATGCTAGCCGTAAAGGGAGAGAAGGAAACTTATTCCTACATAAAGCATCAGGTGTTAAAAGGAAAAGTGCCTTATGAAAAACAAAAATTAGATGCATTAAAGGATGCACTTCATGTCCCGGTGTAGTGGGGCTTGAAAGTGCATTTCTTTTTTTGTTATTGGATGCACAAAGGTTAATTCAGATGAATGGAGAGCCTGCCTGCTTATGTATTTATAATCAGGATTATATAGGAAATCTCCAATAAGAGGATGACCAATATATTTCATATGAACACGTATTTGATGAGTTCTGCCAGTCTCCAGGTGAAGCTCTATCAGAGAAAGATTTTTTTCCTTATTGTATGATAGTCTTTTATAATGAGTTATGGCAGTTTCTCCTTTTTCAAAATTTACACATCTCTCAATTGTTGAATCGTCCTTTCTTGCAATGGGAACATCGATAGTGCCAAAACATTCAGTCTTTCCTTCAACAATAGCCAGATATGTTCGCCTGATTTCGCGGGCAGACACCATTTGACTTAGAATTCCGGCAGACAATGAATGCTTTGCTATGATTGTAAGTCCTGTGGTGTCGCGATCCAAACGATTTATACATCTGAAAATAAAGCTTTGTTCTTGCGTGTTAAAATAATATAAAAGAGCATTTGCAAGGGTGTTATCATGATTGTTTATAGAAGGATGAATAGGCATATTTGCAGGTTTATCTACAACAATTATATCCTCATCCTCATAGACAATATTGAAATCCAGCTTTACAGGTTCTATATCACTTGATGTTTTGACTTCCACAAGCTTTGTCTGTACAATATCGCCAGCTTTAAGCCTTTCGTTGGTATATGCCCACACTCCATTTCTGGTAATTCCGTTTTCGGTCTTTTTTAACTGAACCATTACATTATGAGTAAAACCTTGTGATTTCAAGAAAAATTCTATTGTGCTGTTTTCTTCTTCTTTTGTGATTGTGTATGTTAATGTTCTTTCCATGAAAAATAGTATATCTAATTTTTGAGGGAAAAGCACGAAAAAAATATAGTTACATAAACTATAAAATGAACACATTTATGTCACCCTTAACGCTTGAAGAGGAAAACAAGGTATTGGCAAAACTAAAAGAGAATGATGAAGCGGCCAGGGAAGAATTAATATTACACAATATGAGGCTTGTTGCACATGTTATAAAAAAGTATGCAGTAACTGAGGAGGACAAAGAGGAATTGTTGTCCATTGGTACTATTGGTCTGATAAAAGCTGCTTCAACCTTTAATCCTGATTACGGCAATAAATTTGCCACTTATGCAATCAGATGTATTGATAATGAGATACTCATGTATTTTAGAGGGAGGAAAAAGACAAAGGGAGATGTGTCTTTGTATGAACCGATTGGTGTAGATAAGGAGGGAAACCAGATTCATCTAGTAGATGTATTGGATGTGGAGGATGAAGATGTAATAGACAAGATTATCAAGGAAACTCAGTTGAAAAAGGTTGCAGACAGTATTGATTATGTATTGTCAGACAGAGAACTACTTATAATAAAACTTAGATATGGCTTGGGAGACTCCAGATGCTATACTCAAAAGGAAATTGCAAAAGGTCTTGGTATCTCCAGGTCATATGTATCAAGAATTGAGAAGAAAGCTCTGGAAAAATTAAAAAAGTTGTTAAATCAGTAATTTGCAGGTGAAAAAAGATGAGTGTTATGATAAAATATACTCATCTTTTTTCTTGCATATTTCATGCATTTTCCCAAGTGGAACAGGAGTAAAAATGTACAGTGTGATTAGAACTGCCGTGTTGGAAGGCATCCACTCTAAAAGTATATCTATTGAAGTGGATATAAGTACAGGAATGCCTGTCTTTGATATGGTGGGCAATTTATCATCAGAGGTGAAAGAGGCAAAGGAGCGAGTTAGAACAGCCCTTCATAACTGCGGTATTATGCTGCCTGCAAATAGAATAACTATCAATATGTGTCCTGCAAATATTAAAAAGTCTGGCACAGGTTTTGATGTGCCTATTGCTGTTGCACTTTTAGTGTCAATGGGAATTGTCGATGAGGCAAAATGTGCCGACAAGGTATTTGTGGGTGAATTGAGCCTGAATGGCAAAATACTGGGAACTAATGGAGTTTTACCCATAGTCTCGGATGAATTTTCGCGAGGGGTAAAAAAGTTTGTGGTACCAAAAGCGAATGAAAATGAAGCGAGACTTGTTCCAGGTCCACAAATTTTTACATTTGATAATATATCTGAGTTGATTGATTTTTTGAATGGGGAAGAAGAAAAACAATCATATGTAGCAGATAAAGATGCAAAATGTAAAAGTAAAACTTCATCGGTTGATTTTCGAGATGTGAATGGACAAGTCTTTGTGAAGCGGGCATGTGAAGTGGCCGCTGCCGGCATGCACAATATGCTTTTAGTTGGACCGCCAGGGGCAGGAAAGACTATGGTGGCAGAGAGACTTCCCACAATTCTGCCATCACTCTCTGATGAGGAAAAACTTGAATTGTCCAAGATATACAGTGTGTGTGGACTTTTGGACAATAATTCTGCATTACTTTGTGATAGACCTTTTAGAAATCCACATCATACAGTTACAAAGGCAGGAATAATAGGAGGTGGGATGAATCTGAAACCAGGGGAGATATCACTAGCGCACAACGGAGTGTTATTTCTAGACGAATTGACGGAGTTTAACAAGGAGACAATCGAAGTGTTAAGACAGCCCTTGGAGGAGCATAGAATTAATCTTGTAAGAGGCAATACGAGTGTTGTGTATCCGGCTAACTTCTTACTGCTTGCGGCGATGAATCCCTGTAATTGTGGCTATTATCCAGATATGCAGAGATGCAGATGTACAGCTACAGGAGTGAGGCGATATCTGGATAAGCTGTCGCAGCCTCTGATTGACAGAATTGACTTATGCGTTGAAGCATCAGCACTTACATATAGTGAAATAGTGATGAAAGATAATAATGAAAGCTCTGCATCCATAAGAAAAAGAGTTGTCCAATGCCATAGAATTCAAAGAGAAAGATATATGAGTGAAAAATTCAGATTCAATAGCAGGCTCCCCGTGTCTCTTATGGACAAGTATTGTTATCTTGGTGATAAAGAAAACAGATACATGGAAAGTATATATGAAAAATTGCAAATGACAGGACGAACCTACCACAAAATAATCAGGGTGGCGAGAACCATAGCAGATCTTGATGCCAGTGAGAATATTAAACTGCGTCATCTGTCGGAGGCTGTGTGCTATAGAAGTTTGGATAATAAGTATTTTGGAGGAGATATGTTATGAAATATAAGTATTGGCTTTCGAATATTTATGGATTATGGAATGGAAAGAAAATATTATTTAGAAAAAATGATATTTCAGCCGAAGAACTTTATTATATGGAAGAAAATAGCATAAGAAAAATAAATGGACTTACGGAAAAAGATATAGAGATAATTTTGAAATCTAGGATAGAATGGGAGATTGATGAAAAATGGGGGCAGTTTTCAATGAGCGGATATAGCTTTATATCGGTTGAGGATAAAGTGTATCCTGAGAGACTCAGAAAGATTATAGATCCACCATATTCACTGTATTACAAGGGGAGCTTACCTGATAACAGGAAAACTTCAGTGGCAATTGTGGGGGCCAGAGGCAGAAGTGCTTATGGAGAAAGTGTAGCTAAGGATATAGGCAGGAGATTGGCGAAGAGTGGTATAAATGTGATTAGTGGTATGGCAAGAGGAATAGACAGAGATAGCCATATGGGGGCTATTGATGGTGATGGTAGTACCTATGCAGTGTTAGGTTGTGGCGTTAATAAGTGTTATCCCAGAGAAAATAAATTTTTGTATGATTTGCTCCCCGAAAAAGGAGGCATAATTTCTGAATATCCGCTAAATACTGAACCTCTTCCTATATATTTCCCTCAGCGAAACAGAATAATATCGGGTTTGAGTGATGTAGTTGTTGTGGTGGAAGCAAGGCTTAAGAGTGGCTCCCTTATAACAGCTGATTATGCATTGGAACAGGGCAAGGATGTATATGTTGTTCCAGGTCGTGTATGTGATCCCTTAAGTCAGGGGTGCAATGCCTTGATAAAGCAGGGCGCAAATATATTAAATGATTTGGAAGAATTTGTAAAAGAAGTGACTGATTCTAATTCAAATGAATATGTTCAAATGGATTTTCGAAAAAATCTACTTGAAAAAGAAGAGTCGTTGGTGTATAGTTTACTCGATTTTCGTCCTATAGGTATTGGGACACTTATGGAGAAGTTACCATATCAATTAAGTGAGCTTCTGACAATTCTTGAATCTTTGGAAGGTAAAGGATTTATACGAGAAACAATTCCAAATTATTTTGTCAGAGAATTATAGCTTGCGTATTTTAAGGAGTTTTTTGATGGCAAAGTATTTGGTTATTGTAGAGTCGCCTGCGAAGGTTAAGACAATCAAAAAGTTTTTGGGGAAGAATTACGAAGTGATGGCATCAAATGGCCATGTTAGAGATTTGCCTAAAAGCCAGTTGGGAATTGATGTTGAAGGTGATTTTGAACCTAAATATATCACAATTCGTGGCAAGGGAGACATCCTCGCAAAACTTAGAAAAGAAGCAAAAAAAGCAGAAAAAATATATCTTGCAACTGACCCGGACCGAGAAGGAGAAGCTATTTCATGGCATCTTGTCAATGCACTTAAGCTTGAAGGCAAGAATGTAAGTAGAATAAGCTTCAATGAGATTACAAAGAATGCTGTAAAGGAATCTCTTAAAAATCCTAGAGAGATAGATATGGATTTAGTTGATGCACAGCAAGCTAGAAGAGCATTGGACAGAATTGTTGGATACAAAATCAGTCCACTTCTCTGGGCAAAGGTAAAAAGAGGTCTGAGTGCAGGTAGAGTACAGTCTGTTGCACTTAGAATAGTTTGTGATAGAGAGGAAGAAATCAATGCATTTATACCAGAAGAGTACTGGAGCATTGATGCGCTTATAAACGCAGAGGGAGAGAAAAAGGCGGTTGTTGCCAAGCTTTACGGCAAGGGTAATGATAAGATTGCTATCTCATCGAAAGAGGAAGTTGATCAGATTCTCTCTGAAATGAAGGGACAGGAAGTTGAAATACTTGATATCAAGAAGAGTGAGAGAAATAAAAAAGCACCGCTTCCTTTTACAACATCAACATTACAGCAGGAAGCTTCAAAGGCGCTTAATTTCCCAATTTCAAAGACAATGAGAATTGCACAACAGCTCTATGAAGGAGTTGATATCAAGGGTCAGGGAACGGTTGGTCTTATTACTTACCTACGTACTGATTCTATAAGAATTTCAGAGGAAGCAGATGCTTCAGCGAGAGAGTTTATTCACAATAACTACGGTGACAAGTATTTATCAGAAGGTCAGGGTGCTAAGAAAGGCAATCAGAAAATTCAGGATGCCCATGAGGCAATTCGACCTTCAGATATCAATAGAACACCATCAGATATCAAGGATTCTCTTTCGAGAGATCAATTCAGACTGTATCAGCTTATCTGGAAACGTTTTGCTGCCAGCAGAATGTCAAATGCTGTATACGAGACAACAACTGTAAATATTGGAGTAGGAGACTATAAGTTCCACGTTTCTACATCTAAGGTTGCGTTTGATGGTTTTGAACTTGCATATACTGAGGCGGAGGATGAAAAAGCTGAGAAGCAGACTGCTTTTAAGTCTATAGATGAGAATACAAAGCTGTCTCTTGTAGAATTTGAACCAAAGCAGCATTTTACTCAGCCACCGGCTCATTTTACAGAGGCTTCCCTTGTAAGAGCTTTAGAGGAACTTGGAATCGGCAGACCAAGTACTTACTCACCTACAATTACAACAATTATCGCTAGAAGATATGTGACAAAAGAAAATAAGAATTTGTATGTTACAGAAATTGGTGAGGTTGTAAATGCAATTATGAAAGAGTCTTTCCCAACAATTGTTGACGAGAGATTTACAGCCAACATGGAAACTCTGCTTGACGGAGTGGCAGAGGGCACTGTTAATTGGAAGACCGTAATTAAGAATTTTTATCCTGATTTGCAGATTGCCGTTGATAAGGCAGAGGAGGAGCTTGAAAAAATTACAATTGAGGACGAGGTTACGGATGAAATCTGTGATGTGTGTGGTCGAAATATGGTTATAAAATATGGACCACATGGTAAATTCCTTGCATGCCCAGGTTTCCCAGAGTGTAGAAATACAAAGCCATATTTTGAAAAGATAGATGTAGAGTGTCCAAAATGTGGTAAGGATATTGTTCTTAAGAAGACAAGAAAAGGTCGTAAATATTATGGCTGTATTGATAATCCAGAGTGCGATTTTATGAGCTGGGGACGTCCTGTGTCGGATAAATGTCCAAGGTGCAACAGCTATATGGTTGTCAAAGGCAATAAAATTGTATGTTCCAACGAACAATGTGGCTATGTTACTACACAAAAACAAGATAATGATTGAATTGTCTGATAAAACGTGATAAAATATCTCTTGTTACAGACAAACAAGGGATGATTTAGGAGGAAAAGCCAATGAGCGTTCAGCTGTTAGATAAAACACGAAAAATAAATAAGCTACTTCATAATAACAGCTCATCCAAGGTCGTGTTTAACGATATCTGCGAGGTGTTAACAGGCATATTGGAATCAGATATTCTTGTTATTAGCAGAAAAGGAAAGGTTTTAGGATCTAGTGTGTGCAAAGGGGTTGATGAACTTCAGGAACTCATAGTTGATGAGGTTGGAGGATTTATCGATCCGGAATTGAACGAGAGATTACTTGGTATTCTATCTACAAAAGAGAATGTTAATCTGGAGACATTAGGTTTTGGTGAGAATTCGCGAAAATATAGAGCTATTATTACTCCTATCGACATTGCCGGTGAGCGTCTTGGAACACTTTTTGAATACAGAAGTGACAAGGAGTATGATATAGACGATATTATTCTCACTGAATATGGTACAACTGTTGTTGGACTGGAAATGATGAGGTCTGTTAATGAAGAAAATGCAGAGGAGAATAGAAAAATCCAAATTGTAAAGTCTGCAATTAGTACTTTGTCTTTTTCAGAGCTTGAGGCAATTATTCATATTTTTGAGGAACTTGATGGAAACGAAGGAATTCTTGTGGCCAGCAGAATTGCTGATAGTGTAGGAATTACCAGATCAGTTATTGTGAATGCACTAAGAAAATTTGAAAGTGCAGGAGTAATAGAGTCAAGGTCATCTGGAATGAAAGGAACATACATTAAAGTTGTTAATGATGTTGTTTTTGATGAACTTGAGAAAATCAAAAACAAGAACAGATAAACTTAATAGCAAATGGATTTTATCATATAAAAGGACTTATTTTTATAAGTCCTT
>CAMFPD010000070.1 GCA_945971355.1 uncultured Lachnobacterium sp. | reverse complement strand
GCTTCTATCGAAGAAGGCAAAAAATGGTATCGGCAAATCTAGGCTTTATGGCCAGGTTACTGAGAAGGAATATGTATAACTTTATGTGAATCGTAAGCTGTGTAGGGTGCCATATTTGTAGAACTTTGCACAATAAAGCAGCGTAGGTTGAGTTACTTATCAATACCTGCAATTATGGATTCAAGATATTCCCTGTATTGAACCTTCAAATCCTCTGGCCCATAGATTGTCACTTTCCCAGACAATCCAGTAAGCCATCCATAAAATTGTGAGCTCACCTGGATATTCGCTCTTGCCAACACATGATTTTCATCAAACTGTCTCATTGCTACATCAGTTCCAAATCTGTCAATAATTACACCAGTCATTTCTTTTTCGCACAAAAGCTGTACAGTTCTCTCCTGGCCTGCAAACATTCCAAATGTTTTCTTCGAGAGGGCCGCTATATCTATCTTTTCAAACTCAGCTTTTCCCGTTCTCGTTTTATCTCCGATTTCAATTTTAAGCATCTTATCCACTCTGTAATATTTGATTCTTTCAGCTTCACTGTCATATGCAATGAGGTAGTATTTCTGGTCATCCCAGGTGAGCAGCCATGGACTTACTTCATATATCGCTCCATTTTTTCTTGGAACCATATTCTTATTCACATCCCACTCAAAATACTGAAACTTTACTGTTAGATTAGACCCCATTGCCTGATAAATCACATCAACACTGTAATATATATTCTCATTGACAGCCTTATTCCTATCTGTCACCACAACTTGACGCTGAAGGGTTGACGCCTCCTGACGGGTAACCAGCTTCTCCAATTTTCCAATAAGCTCTCTTGATTTTTTGGGAGTTATGAATTTTGAAGACTGCACCAAATCAACCAAAAGTTTTACCTCAGCCAGTTCAAAATCTCTGTCTGCAAGATAATATCCACCATTTCTTCCATCCACCTTCACAATATCCATTCCAAAATCTATCAATGTCTCTATATCATTATAAATTGCCTTACGCTCAGCACTTATGTCTTCCTTTGCCAGATTATTAATTATCTCCGTTGCAGATATTGCATGATCTGCATCCGTGTGATTTTTTAACATCTCTATGATATATAAGAGCTTTTGTTTTTGTTTTGGAGATTTTGCCATGGTAATCCTCGTTTCTTCTTATTTATACAATTATATCATAATATACTCTTTTTCGTGGCACCAATTTAATTGACTATGCTTTGAATGCAGAGTTATAATCAAGCTACATCTAGATCAATCGGAGGGAAAATAATGGAATTAACACAATTAGTTGAAAATCGAAAAAGTATCCGTTCATACAAAGCTGGAATGGCAGTAGCTAAAAATGATCTCAAGGAAATGATAAAATGTGCCATAGAAGCTCCTTCATGGAAGAATTCTCAGACAGCCAGATACTATGTTGTCAACACCCCTGAAATGCTTACAAAGGTTCGCTCAGAAGCATTGCCTGAATTCAACCAAAACAACTCTGCAAATGCCGGTGCCCTCATCATCACTGCGTTTGAAAAAACACGCTCTGGTTTCGAACGCGATGGTAAGCCAACAAATGAAATCGGTGACGAATGGGGAGCTTATGATTTAGGCTTAGCTAACCAGCTCCTTATCCTGAAAGCAAAAGAGCTTGGACTTGATACACTAATAATGGGAATCAGAGATGCCCAAAAACTTAGAGAACTTCTTTCTATCCCAGATTCTCAGGAAGTTGTTTCTGTAATCGCCGTCGGATATGGTGAGGCAACCCCACCAAAGCCAAAGCGTAAAGAAGTTGCCGACGTTGCCAGATTCTTCTAAACCATTGTACCTATTAATTTTTCCCTTTTTACAAATGTGTTTTGAATACTCAAAAGTAAAAAGGAAATAATATTTTAAGAGGATCAAGATGCGAAAAAAAGAACTTGCCCAAATAGTAATAGATCGCTTAAAAAATGAATATCCCTACACCGACTGCACACTGGACTATGATGAGGCCTGGAAATTACTTGTTTCCGTCAGACTTGCCGCCCAGTGTACAGATGCAAGGGTAAATGTTGTTGTTCAGGATTTATATGCCAGATTTCCAGATATAGAAGCATTGGCAAATGCTGACGTTGATGAAATTGAAGCAATTGTAAAACCATGCGGTCTTGGAAAAAGCAAAGCCAAGGACATTAGTGCCTGTATGAAAATGCTTCGTGATGTATATGATTGCAAGGTTCCTGATAATATGGATGACTTGCTCAAGCTTCCTGGTGTAGGCAGAAAAAGTGCCAACCTGATTATGGGGGATGTATATGGTCAACCAGCAATTGTAACTGATACACATTGTATCAGATTATCAAATCGTATAGGTCTTGTAGACAATGAAAAAGATCCCAAAAAAGTAGAGATGGCTCTGTGGAAAATTATTCCCCCGGAAGAAAGCAATAACTTCTGTCACCGCATGGTGGATCACGGCCGTGCAGTCTGCACTGCACGAACCACGCCGCACTGTGACAAGTGTGTACTAGAAGACATATGCAAGAAACACATCAAGTAATGGAATCCCTTTTGTGAACCACCTTGGTGGCTGCCCTCTTTGGCATTACACAAACAAAAAATAAAGACATATTTTTCCTCGAAAAAAATTACAAGTTTGTTCCGCGTGTCTATTACGGATAGTTGGCTGAGAAATGTGTATATAATACACTCTTTGAGCCGCGGAACTGTTGTAATTTTGTTTCTCAGAAATATATGTCTTTATTTTTTTATGCACAGTAACGTAGGGCAGCCAGCAAAAAAAACCAAGCAAGCCTTAAAAAGACTGGGGTAATAGAACGAGATGTCATCAAAGGAACCAAATTTTTTTGAAGCGAAATCGCAGTAATAATGTTAAAAAGTCCAATTTCTAAGTAAATATCATTTTAGTTGATTTCATGCTTTGCGAGCATTAAGGGCTGCCCACGCAAACTCAAATAAAAGACAGGCATATATATTTATGAGAAACAATTTTTCAACAGTGCCCTGGCTCACAGCCTAATTGTTTCGTTTGTCTCAGCCAACTATCCGTAAAAGAATCAGGGCACAAACTTGAAAAATTTTTCGAATAAATGATATATGCTTGTCTTTTCATTATGTTACCAAAGAGGGCAGCCCCATATGAACCGGGTACAAACTTGATGGCTTTTTCTACAACAATTCAATCACATATTCCTTGTTGAAGGAGTGTCCTCTTTCAATACTGTTGCCGAATTCTCTCTCAGATAAATCTCCTTTAAATCCTTCCCTGTCACATCTTCCATACCAAGGTTCTATACATACAAACGGTGCTTTAGCCTTTGCTGGTGACCAAATTCCAAGCTGTGGCGTGTCAAATCTAAGTTGCAAAACAGGTACATCTTCTTTGTCAATCAATGTTACTGTATTTATTCCAGCGCCATCCATAATCAGTGCATCCAAATCAAACAGCTCATTTGAAAGCCTTAATACACCGTCTACCAATTCTACATTCTTTGTGTCATTTCCAAGAACCCCCTTATCAGTTATAATTCCACACTCTATTTTGGTCATATTTGTATGGAGATCCAAAGAATATCCTTCTAATCCTCCTTCACAGGCAAATGCCGGGTGAGCCCCAATAGAGAAATGAAGTTTGTCCTCTCCATCATTTGTTACATTCCACATTACATGTACGCTGCTTCCCTCAACTTTGTATCCAATTCTAAAAGTAAAATCAAACGGATATTTTTCAGCCCAGGTTTCATTCTTAATGAGCCTAAACCATATTGTATCCTCATTCTGTTCTGTCAGTTCAAACTCGCTGTCTCTTGCAAATCCATGTTGCGGAATCTGAGTAAATTCTTTTCCTTTATATCTATAGGTCTGTTCCTCAAGCTTTCCTACAAAAGGGAACAGAACAGGCGATACCCTTCCCCAGTATTTTGAATCTCCACACCACATATTTTCTTTTGCATCTCCCACTCTTTTAAGGCTTACCAACTCTGCACCGTGGGTATTTACCTCGATTTTTATTTCATTATTCTGTAATGTCACTATTCCCATACTACAATTCCTCTCTTTCATTTTTTAATTACACCTAAGATGTAAATTTTCAATTATTAAATATTAAAATTTAATTTATTATAATATAAAAATTCTTATTGCACATATATTTTTTTAGTGTTATGATAAAGTCAAAGCAAAACTTAACATAATTACCAAGAGACATGAGCAAAGGTAAATAGGCGAATTAGATTCGTCTTGTTTCCTTTGCTTTTTTTGTGTCTTGATTTAAAAGAAAGGGAGATAAACTATGTATGATGTAGCAATTATAGGCGCTGGTGTAGTTGGCAGCGCCATTGCAAGAGAATTAGCAAAATATCAAGTTAATGCATGCGTAATCGAGAGAGACGAAGATGTATGCTGTGGTACATCCAAGGCCAACAGCGCCATTATTCACGCCGGCTTTGACGCAACGCCAGGTACCCTTAAGGCAAAACTGAATGTAAAAGGAAACGCGATGATGGATGAGCTTTCAAAGGAGCTTGATATACCATTTAAGCGTAACGGCTCACTTGTTGTCTGCACAAAAGACCAGGATCCATCAGGTCTTGAAAAGCTTTTAGAGAAAGGCAAAGCCAATGGTGTCCCAGACCTTAAAATTCTTCAAAGAGATGAACTTATAAAAATGGAACCAAATTTGGCAGAGGATGTAACATGTGCGCTCCTTGCTCCTACCGGTGGAATTGTCTGCCCATTCCATATGACAATGGCATTTGCAGAGAATGCATATACAAACGGAGTTGAATTTTTCTTAAATACAGAGGTTAAAAGCATAGAGAAAGCTCCTTATGGATACACAATCACTGTTTCAAAAAATCCAGTGGGAGCCGATGCTTTAAAAGGAAAGTCTGGTGACCTCTCCACAATTGAAACCAAAACCATTGTCAATGCCGCCGGGGTATACGCAGATGTATTTAACAATATGGTGAGCAACGAAAAAATAAATATAGTTGCCCGCAAAGGTGAATACATGCTTTTGGATAAAACAGCCGGCAATCATGTAAGTCACACAATTTTCCAGCTTCCTAGCAAAATGGGAAAAGGTGTTCTTGTCACACCTACAGTTCACGGAAACCTGCTTGTAGGACCAACCGCTATTGATGTTGATAATAAAGAAGCAGTAAACACCACCGCTGACGGACTTGATTCACTATCTGCAACATGTTCCATCTCTGTAAAGAATGTGCCACTTCGTCAGGTTATCACATCCTTTGCCGGACTTCGTGCCCACGAAGCAAAGGACGACTTTATTATCAGAGAAGCTTCTGACGCAGAAGGATTTTTCAATGCTGCAGGAATCGAATCCCCTGGACTTTCTTCTGCCCCGGCAATTGGTGTAATGGTTGCTGAGATGGTTGCAGCCAAATTAAACCTTGATAAAAATCCTAATTTTATCGGAACAAGAAAAGGTATTCTAAATCCTAACACATTAACTATGGAAGAAAGAAACCAACTTATCAAAGAACAGCCGGCTTACGGTAATATCATTTGCCGTTGCGAAATGATTACTGAAGGTGAAATCCTTGATGCCATCCATCGTCCTCTTGGAGCCCGCTCTCTGGATGGTGTAAAACGTAGAACCCGAGCTGGAATGGGACGTTGTCAGGCAGGCTTCTGTTCTCCAAGGACGATGGAAATTCTGGAAAGAGAAGTTCCGATGAGTATGTACGATATCACAAAAAATGGTGGAAAGTCTGCATTTGTTGTAGGACTTAACAAAGAGATCTAGGAGGTACCTTATGAAAAATTATGATTTAGTAATTGTTGGTGGCGGTCCTGCTGGTCTTGCCGCTGCTGTCTCAGCAAGAGACAATGGAATTGAAAGTATTTTAATTATTGAGCGTGACAAAGAGCTTGGTGGAATTTTGAACCAGTGTATTCACAACGGATTTGGTCTACACACATTTAAGGAAGAATTAACCGGACCTGAATATGCCTCACGTTTTGCCAAGCAGGTGTTCGAGAGAAATATCGAGTATAAGCTTAACACAATGGTAATGGACATTTCTGGCGACAAGGTGGTTACAGCAATGAACCGTGAGGATGGTATGTTTGAGATACAGGCCAAAGCAATAATCCTTGCAATGGGATGCCGTGAGAGAAGCCGTGGAGCTCTTAATATTCCTGGATATCGCCCAGCAGGAATTTACTCAGCAGGCACCGCACAGCGTCTGGTAAATATGGAAGGATATATGCCTGGTAAAAAGGTTGTTATTCTTGGCTCCGGTGATATCGGTCTCATCATGGCAAGACGAATGACACTTGAAGGTGCCAAGGTACAGGTTGTAGCTGAACTCATGCCTTACTCAGGTGGATTAAAGAGAAACATTGTACAGTGTCTGGACGACTTTGGTATTCCACTTAAGCTCAGCCACACCGTAATAGATATTGAAGGCAAAGAGCGTGTGGAGGCAGTGACAATTGCAGAGGTTGGACCAGACAGAAAACCAATACCAGGTTCTGAGATTAGATATGAGTGTGACACTCTTCTCCTCTCATGTGGACTTCTGCCAGAAAACGAATTAAGCCGCAGCGCTGGTGTTGAGCTAAGTCCAATTACTTCTGGTCCAATTGTAAACGACAGTCTTGAAACAAATGTCGATGGAGTATTTGCCTGTGGCAACGTGCTTCATGTGCACGACCTTGTAGACTACGTTTCACAGGAGGCTGCTGTAGCCGGAAAAAATGCTGCAAAATACATCAAGGAAGGTAAAGACTCCTCAGCAAAGGCTGTAGAGATTTTCCCTGAAGGTGGTGTAAGGTACACGGTGCCAAAATATGTACGTCCTACAGAAATCGAGGATAAGCTTACAGTACGTTTCCGCGTGGGTGCTGTATACAAAAACTGCTATATAGCCACATACTATGACGATACTCTTATCAACAAACGCAAACGTCCAGTAATGGCACCTGGTGAGATGGAGCAGGTTATTTTGGATAAATCCAAGCTTGCCGAATTTCCAGATTTAAACAAGATTACTATTAGGATTGAGGAGGCATAAAGAGATGGAAACAAAAGATTTAACATGTATTGGCTGTCCTTTAGGCTGCAGCCTTGTAGTTACAATGGAAAACAATGAGGTGACATCTGTGACAGGAAACACTTGTCCGCGAGGAGATGCATACGCAAGAAAAGAGGTTACAAATCCTACTAGAATCGTTACTTCTACAGTCCGTGTAAATGGAGGAAGCCTTCCTATGGTTTCTTGCAAAACCAAGGAAGACATCCCAAAAGGAAAAATCTTTGAAGTGACTGAGGCTCTAAAATCAATCACACTTGAAGCGCCAGTTCATATTGGAGACGTAGTCCTTTCAAATGTTGCCGGAACTGGTGTTGATGTAATTGCCACTAAAAACGTATAACTTTTGACGCAATATACCTCGTATGCTATTATCAAATCAGATAATGCCTGCGAGGTATTTTTTCGCGGATTTTTATGGCAAAATAGATTTTTCTGCCTGTCATTCCGCACAAATGTAATTATATGAGGTGAACAATTTGAAAAAAGAATTCTTGGAGGCTTTAGAAGACTCCCCAATAATAGCCGCTATAAAGGATGATGAAGGGCTGAAAAAATGTAAAGAAAGTGACAGCAAGGTAATCTTCATATTATATGGAGATTTGTGTAATATCTCAGATATTGTCTCAGAAGTAAAATCCAGTGGAAAAATTGCTATGGTACATATTGATTTAATAAACGGACTGAACTCTAAAGAAATCGCCGTGGATTTCATCAAAAAATATACAGAGGCGGATGGCATAATAACAACCAAGCCAGCCTTAATAAACAGAGCCAAGGAATTAGGCTTATACACTATTCTTCGTCTGTTTGTCATCGATTCCATGGCATACGAGAATATAGAAAGGCAGATTAAGTCTTCCCACCCAGATTTAATCGAAATTCTCCCTGCACTGATGCCTAAAGTGGTCAAGCGTATCTGTAAGCTATCCTCCACTCCAGTCATCGCAGGTGGACTTGTCTCAGAAAAAGAAGATATTATGGAACTTCTTGACGCTGGTGTAATTTCAATTTCATCCACCAACCGCAATATATGGTTTATGTAATACAAAAAAACCACAAATTACAGTTGTGTAGCACGCTAAAGAGTTTTATAATTAGGATGTATATACTAACATTGCACACAATTACATGGGAATAATAATTTATGGAGGGTACTTATGAAAATGGATGTTAAAAAATACGTTCTCACCATTTCCACTACAATGATTTTTGTAGCCACATTTATACTGATGTGTTTTTCTATGTTTTCGCTTAAAAACACGATTTTTAGGGACTATGAAACTATAGCAAAAACTGCCACAACTCATGTAATCGCACAGATAGAGGGTACGCAAAACAGAAGTGGGAAATGGTCTTATGATGAAACCACACAGACATTATACTACGGTGACATGGTAGTGGATGATGCTGGTTTCCAGTCAATTCAAAAATTTGATTCTGATATTCATCACACATTATTCTGGGGCAATACACGCGTTGTATCGGATATGACAGATGAAAATGGAAATTCCATTATTGGAACAACCTGCGATGAAGAAATATATAATATTGTAAAAGAAAACGGATTATACACCGCCAACAATGTAAATATCAGTGGAAACCGATACACCGTTTGCTATGTAGGTATCTATAACGGCGAAGAGATTGTTGGTATGAGTTTCTGTGGTGTTATGCAAACTGCAGCAAACTCTGAACTGATGTACACATTTATCAAGCTTATGCTTATTATTGTAGCTAGTGTTCTTGTTGCTGTTTTCATCAATATACGTCTTGTAACCAAAAAGCTCACAAATGCCAACTCAAAGCTTGTAGGATGTATGGACAGTCTGAATACAACTGGACAGAATGTATCGGATATGTCCCACAATGTTTCAATGTTTTCAAATCAGATTCTCGCAGCTACCGAGGAGGTTTCAAAAGCAACAACCGACCAGGCAGCATGTACACAGGAAGCTATGGCTGGTGTTGAGGAATTTGGTTCATCTGTTGATGTAATTATCGACAATATTAATATCGGAATAGAGCACTCTGCTCTTATGAAGAACAATCTGACCAAGACTCAGGACGCAATTTCCGATTTCAAGGAAGGCACCAAAACAAATACTTCCAAGATTGAAGAAGTACGACACGGAATCGAAGCAAATAAATATGAAGTAGAGAATATTGCAAAAGCAATAACCGACATTGACAGCATCGCTTTCCAGATTACAATCCTTGCATTAAATGCACAGGTAGAAGCAGCTCATGCAGGAGATTTGGGAAAAGGCTTTGCAGTTGTAGCTGACTCAATCAAGAATCTTTCAGAAAAAACTACAGAGTCATCTCAGGTTATTAACGCAGCTATTAACCATGCTATCCAGAAAGCAAATGAAGCCATTGGAATGGTTAATGATTTAGTTGAATTCAACAATGAAAACGTTGAAAAGCTTGAAAGCACAATGAAGTTATTTGATGAGCTTACTGAAAGCATAGATAGTGTTAACAATAATCTGGATGAAATTAACACACAGGTAGAGTTAACTACCACTGTTAAAAACCAGATTGTGGATGTAATCCAGTCTCTTGCTGCTTCATCAGAAGAAAATGCAGCAATCAGTGAAGAGATGCAAAGCTCTGTCACACAGATTGACCAGAAAATCCTTGAGCTTGGAGATAAGATTGATAGCTTAAAGGATGTTGAGGATACCCTCTCAGATGTAAAGCAATATTTCATTAAGCAATAATTTCTATTTAATTGATTTCAATCTTGAGGGTGGTTCTTGTGAGGGCTGCCCTCGTGGTATTGCATAACAAAAAATAA
>CAMFPD010000069.1 GCA_945971355.1 uncultured Lachnobacterium sp. | reverse complement strand
CTACTGTTTCCACTTTTTCTTCTGTTTCTTCTACTAATTCTTCATCCATGACATCCTTGATATCCTTGTCTGCCATCAGTTACCACCTTTCTAAGAATCATCCTCAGACTTTTTATAAATCCCATCAAGCTGTGATTTTAAAGTCTTAAGATTATCCATTACTTTTTCGTAATCCATTCGTTTAGGTCCGACAATTCCTATCGTTCCCTTTATCCCCTCTCCCAGATCGTAGGTTGCTGTAACAACACTGCAATCCTTCATTGTCTGTATCGGAGATTCATTTCCTATATATACCTGAATTCCTGTTCCGTTTTCATCACCGGAAAGAGATTCAGTTACCAGGCTTTGCAATTCTTCTTTTTCCTCAAACGCAGAAAGAAGAGATGATACACTCTCTGAATCTGAGAGTTCTGGGTACTTGAGAATATTTGTAGCACCACTTGTATATATCTGAAGATCCTCTGTCTCTGAGATTGTCTGTACCAGTGCATCCAACACCTCGCTGACAATCTTTGAATGAATACCTGCCTGTTCCTTCATCAGAGCGATTGTACCAAGATTTATCTGGTCAAGTGCCAACCCGTTAAGTGAAGTATTAAGCAAAATATTAAGTTTTAACAAGGTTTCATTATCAAGAGGTTCTGATATATCAATCATCTGATTCTTAACCATATTGCTGTTTAAAACAATAACTGCAAGAAGCTGTGAATCATTTACCGCTGAAAGCTGTATAAATTTTATCTTGTTCTGATTATATGCTGGTGCAGATACCAAAGTGGCATAGTTCGTATTTGCTGCAAGAAGCTTTGCCGCCTGCTTCAATACCTTTTCCATCTTCTCTGTCTTCTCAATGACAAATTCCTTCATCTCTGAGATTTCTCTGTCCTTTTCCTCCATAAGATGATCTACATATAATCTGTATCCCTTATCCGAAGGAATTCGACCAGCTGAGGTATGTGGTTGAACAATGTAACCCATCTCCTCCAAATCAGCCATCTCATTTCTAATTGTTGCAGAACTTAAATTCAAATCTGTATATTTAGAAATGGTACGTGAACCAACTGGCTCCCCTGTCGCAAGATAATTGCGGATGATTGCATCTAAAATCTTAACTTTTCTCTCGTCTAATTCCGACTTATCAATTCCCATTCGCATTCTCCAAAGGATTTATCTTGTTGTTAGCACTCATTTAATTGGAGTGCTAATTGTTTCTGTAAATAAAATAGCACTCGCTGTTAGCAATGTCAACAGTCAAGTGCTAATTTATTTATTATTTATTTTTTGTTTATAATTTAGGCTTAAAAGTCCAAACCATATTCTTCTCTTGCAAACTTTTCTAACACAGGTATCGACCTCTCAACCTTCTCTGTGTCAATACAGTATGCCATTCTAAAATACCCCGGACATCCAAAGTTATCTGCTGGCACAAGAATAAGATCATATTTTTTTGCTTTCATACAAAATGCATTGGCATCCTCCTCCAAAGCCTTTGGGAATATGTAGAAGGTTCCGCCTGGTCTAACAACCTCAAACCCAATTCTTGTAAGTGCATCATACAAAAGATTCATATTCTTCTCATATACAGATAAATCACTCACCTCATCAATCACCCTTGCCACCGCCAACTGAGAGGTAGATGCCGGACAATTATGGCCTATTCCTCTACTTATCTGTCCACAGATAACTGCAAAAATATCTGCATCAGTTGCTCTTGGATTGATAGCCACATACCCAATTCGTTCTCCCGGAAGACTTAAGCTCTTGGAAAATGAGTAACATGAAATAGAATTATCATAATACTTGCTTACATATGGACACTTCTTTCCATCAAACACAATTTCACGATATGGCTCATCACTTATTATAAAAATATCATGACCATATTCTTCCTGTTTCTCTACCAGAATACTTGCAAGCTCCTTTATTGTATCCTCACTGTAAACTGCCCCTGATGGATTATTTGGTGTGTTTATCAATACTGCCATCACTTTTGGATTCAAAGCTTTTTTGAACTCATGAAAGTTAATCTGGAAATTAGTAGTGTTTGCAGGCACTACCTTAAGCTGTGCCCCAGTTGTATTTACATATGGAAAATACTCCGGAAAACAAGGTGCAAAGGTAAGTACCTCATCCCCTGGCTTAGTCACTCCGCGAAGAGCATGTGCCAGTGCTCCTGCGGCTCCTGATGCCATAAAAATATGCTTAGCCTCATAATCCATATCAAACCTTCTGTTAAGGCTGTCTGCAACAGTCTCCCGCACACTCTCTATTCCAAGTGATGGACTGTATCCATGTATATCCATAGGGTTCATGTTCTCATACATGTCAATCACTGTGTCTGTATATGACTTCGCACATGGAACAGACGGATTACCCAGACTATAGTCAAACACATTCTCATACCCTATCTCTTTTCCCCTTGCAGTTGCATATTCCGACAATTCTCTAATAATTGATTTTCCTTTAAGCATTGCCTTATAAGTTTCATTAATCATTTTCTCATACTCACCTTTATAAATCTTTACATTATATAAATCACATCAAAAATTTTGCCATGGCATAATTCGATAAATCCATACCTTTATCTGTTAGATATACTCTTCCCTCTCTTATTTGGAGTAATTCTTCCCTCTTTAATCCTTCTATTTGGTCTCTGTACACAGCCTCTATTGGCATACCAAAGCATCTCTCAAAATCACCCCTGGATACACCCTCATTCATTCTAAGACCAAGAAACATAAATTCCTCCATCTGAGCCTTTCGGGCAATTTCATTGGCTTCATCATGTATATTAGAGATAAAAATATTCTCTCCAACATCATGCAGTTTATTGCAGCCTTCCATATACTTATACAGTTCTCTTGTATTAGTATATCTCACATTTTCAATAAGAGAGGCTGCTCCCAGTCCAAGTCCAAGATAGTTTTCTCTCTTCCAGTAACCAATATTATGCTTACATTCATAACCATTTTTTGCATAATTTGATATCTCATATTGTAAATACCCAGCATCTTTTAAAAGCATCTGAGTAACCTTATACATTTTGTACACTTCATCTTCATTTGGAAGTATCTCAGTGGGCATCCCTGCTTCCTGTCTCACTGCATCGAATTTGTAAGTTTCATAAAAAGGAGTTCCTTTTTCTATTATCAATGAATACACCGACAAATGTTCTGGTTTTATCCTAACAATCTTTTGCAATGTATTCATAAATTTAGTAACTGTCTGATACGGAAGTCCGCATATAATATCTACATTGATATTACTAAACCCAACATTCCTTGCCAGCTCATAATTTTTCAGGAACTGCTCATATGTATGAATTCTTCCTAACAGCTTTAATTCATCATTATCTGCTGACTGCAACCCAATGGACAATCTATTGATTCCACAACCCAGATATTTGCGAAGCTTGGATTCAGTAACGGTTCCCGGATTACATTCTATAGACACTTCCGCTTCTGAATCCACATTAAAATTCTCATGTATCTGATTCATAATGGCAACCATAAGATTCTCATCAAGCCATGTAGGTGTACCACCACCAATATATATGGTAGAAACTTTGTAATCCTTCATTAAACTGCCATAATATTTTATTTCCTGAATCAAAGAGTGAGCATACCTCGCCTGAGTATTATCATCAGATGGAAAAGACAGGAAATCACAATATGCACACTTTTTCACACAGAATGGTGTGTGAATATAAATTTCTAAATTACGCATACTCTCCAAGTCCTCTCCTTACATTTCCTATTCTTCATCAAGCTTTAACACACTCATAAATGCCTCCTGTGGAATCTCTACATTTCCAACCTGACGCATTCTCTTCTTTCCTTCCTTCTGTTTTTCCAGAAGCTTACGTTTACGTGATATATCTCCACCATAACACTTAGCAAGCACATCTTTTCTCATAGCTTTTACGGTCTCTCTGGCTATAATCTTACCACCTACAGCTGCCTGAATTGGAATCTCAAATAAGTGTCTTGGAATTTCTTCCTTAAGACGTTCACACATTCTACGTCCCCTGTCATATGCACTATCCTTGAATACAATAAATGAAAGTGCATCAACCATTTCTCTGTTAATCAGAATATCAAGCTTAACAAGCTCTGATCTGACATAACCCTTCATCTCATAATCAAAAGAAGCATATCCTCTCGAGCGTGACTTTAGCGCGTCAAAGAAATCATAGATTATCTCATTAAGTGGTAAATCATACTTAATGAGAGCACGAGTCTCCTCAAGATATTCCATGCTAATATATATTCCTCTTCTCTCCTGACATAGATTCATGATTGCACCAACATAATCACTGGTAACCATAATCTCAGCCGAAACAAACGGTTCCTCCATATAATCAATCTCAGATGGATCTGGCAGATTAGATGGATTTGTCAAATCAATCACTTCACCATTTGTCTTGTGTATCTTGTAAATAACACCTGGAGCTGTTGTAACCAGGTCAAGATCAAACTCTCTCTCTAATCTCTCCTGAATTATTTCCAGATGTAATAACCCCAGGAATCCACATCTAAAACCGAAACCAAGGGCAAGAGAGGTCTCCGGTTCAAACTGTAATGAGGCATCATTTATTTGAAGTTTCTCCAACGCCTCTCTCAAATCCGGATACTTTGAACTATCTGCCGGATATAAACCACAGTACACCATAGGGTTAACCTTCTTATATCCAGGAAGGGCTTCATCACATGGTCTGTCTGCAATTGTGACAGTGTCACCCACACGTGTATCTGCCACATTTTTAATGCTGGCAGCAATATATCCAACCATTCCCGCAGAGAGTTCATCGCATGGAATAAACTGACCGGCTCCAAAATATCCAACCTCAGTAACTATGGACTCTGCTTTTGTGGCCATCATCCTAATATTGTCTCCAACCTTTACCGTTCCCTCTTTAATACGGCAAAATACAATTACACCTTTATATGAATCATATAAAGCATCAAATATCAAAGCTTTAAGAGGCGCTTTTGCATCCCCTGTTGGGGCTGGAATCTTGGATACAATCTGTTCCAGCACTTCCTCTATATTCAGACCAGTCTTTGCTGAAATTCTAGGTGCATCAAGAGCTTCAATCCCTATCACATCCTCGATTTCCTGGGCAACCTCATCCGGTCTGGCACTTGGCAGATCAACCTTGTTAATTACAGGAAACACATCCAAATCATGATCCAGGGCAAGATAAACATTTGCAAGAGTCTGAGCTTCTACCCCTTGCGCTGCATCTACAACGAGGATTGCTCCATCACAAGCCGCAAGACTTCTCGAAACCTCATAGTTAAAATCCACATGTCCAGGTGTATCTATAAGGTTAAAAATATACTCTTCGCCATTCTTTGCTGTATATATAATTCGAACAGCCTGGGATTTAATTGTAATTCCACGCTCCCTCTCAAGTTCCATATTATCCAGTACCTGAGCCTGCATTTCCCTGCTGGTAAGAGTTCCTGTTTTTTCTATTATTCGATCCGCAAGTGTTGATTTACCGTGATCAATATGGGCTATAATACAAAAATTTCTAATTTTACTCTGTTCTATCGACATTATTTATCCTCATTTCGTTATTATCACTTAACGTAACTATTCAGTACCTTCATAGTTACGAACCGCAAGTGCATTAAAATCAGCTACGCTGATGGGCACTTGCTCCAACAAACTATATTCTTTCTTACGAAATATGCGGTTTGGCATATTTCTGCACTGAACAGTTACCACTTAACAATATAATAATAAATCGTCTTAAAAACAACTAATTTTTAATAACTTTTCTTTTATATCATCAGATGCAAAGCAAACATCCACTGATTCTCTGTAAATTCTCCTGATATCATCTTCTGAAAATTCATATATTGAATTAAGCATATTCCATTCACGCACACAGCTCGTATTACTTACTGTCCTGTTATCCGTGTTTATACTAACAGGAATTCCAGCCTTAAAAAAAGTTTCAAATGGATATAAACTAAAATCCCTGATAGCCTTTGTCTGAATATTACTAACAGGACACATCTCAACCCCAATCTTTTTGTTTCTACAGCTTTCAATAATATCAGGTCTGTTATACATAGCTATTCCATGTCCAACTCTCTTTGCTCCAACTTCAATAGCCTCTGCTATATTATCAGCATTTCCACATTCGCCAGAGTGGATTGTATATGGCATTCCAAGCCTTTTTGCCTCATCAAAAAATGCTTTATATTCTATATTAGTATGGTTCTTCTCATCACCAGCGATGTCACATGCCACCACGCCTTCTCCATATAGTTCTCTGGATTGACGAAGCATTTGGATATTGGTATCCATATCAAGATGCCTCATAGCGCATACAATTATTCCTGAATATATTCCAAAATCTTCCTTTGCACGCAAAAGTCCCTTATTCACACTCTCTATTATTTCAGTGATTTTCATCCCCTTTGAAATATGTGATGTAGGTGCAAATCGTGTCTCAATATATCTTACGTTTTCTTTCGCTGCATTCTTCGCCAAATCATATGCTGCTTCCTCCAAGCCATGTGCAGTTTGAAGCACATTGATAGGAATAGTGAATTTATCCAGATATTCAGCAAGACTCTGGCAATTGTCAGGTGCCATAATTTTATTTTTCAATTCATCTATAGGAATTTGCTCTCCATTATCTGTCAGAAGCTTCTGCAAAACCTCAACACTCATGGAGCCATCCAGATGACAATGCAATTCTATTTTGGGTATATTTGTGAAATTCATTCTTCCTCCATAATTGCACAAAGGTATCTGCATAAACAGATACCTTCGTACTTCACATAATTATTAAACAAATTATCTAGCTTTGTAGAATGGTTTACCATTAGCAGCAGGTGTATGTCCTTTACCAACAAAGAAAATAAGTGCAATAATAGTAACCACATAAGGAATAAGTGCAATAAGGTTTGGAGATACAATATTGTACATTCCAATAATTGATTTCAAGCCTCCACAGAATCCAAAGAGCAGACATCCCTTAAGCGCTCCCTCAGGAGAAAACTTACCAAAGATAACTGCTGCAATAGCAATAAATCCCTGTCCAACAATTACAGTTGGTCTGAACTGGCTAACTGTGGCAAGTGTAACAAACGCTCCACCAAGTCCTGCCAAAAAACCAGACAAAATAACACAGATATATCTAACAAGATATACATTTATTCCGAGAGATTCACAGGCTTCCGGATGCTCACCAACAGCTCTCAAATGAGTACCAAATTTCGTCTTGTAGAAGACAAACCAGCATACAAATGCAAAAATGAATACAATATACGACATTGAATAAATATTTAATACATTGTACCAAAATGAGCCGGTTTCAAACACACCATTAAACATCTTTGGAAGCTTTGCGGCTGTATCAAGAGCCGGTGTATCAGAAGAGTTGTTAAACATAGCCTTACAGAGGAAGATTGCAAGTCCAGGTCCAAGGAAGTTTATAGCTGTACCAGCAATTGTCTGATCGGCATGAAACTGTATACAGACAACAGCATGAATAACTCCAAAAACTGCTCCTGCCAGACCACCACATAGAAATCCCAGCCAGCCATTATTTGTAAATAATGCAACAACAGTTCCTGTAAAGGCACCAATTGTCATCATACCCTCAATTCCAATATTAACAACACCAGACCTCTCTGAAAAACATGATCCCAGTGCTGCAAGCAATAGAGGAGGAGTCGCTATTAATGTAGCATTAATCAAAAGTCCCAGTATTACAATAAATCCACTCATTATTTAGCCTCCTTCTTTCCCATTTTCTTGAATAAAATTTTGAATATATGAGAAATGGCAATCACAATAATTACACATCCCATTATGATATCAATTACTTCTGCCGGAGCCTTAATCATTGTAAGCTTCGAACCACCATACTTCATAGCACCGTAGAAAATAGCAGAAAGAATACAGCCTAATGGATTGCTTGATCCGATAAGTGCTACTGTAATTCCTTCGAATCCATAGCCCTCCTGACCAGCAAACTGGCTAAGACGTCCTCCCATACCAAGAACTAAAATTGCTCCACCAATTCCAGATAAAGCACCTGATATTCCAAGTGCTGAAAGAATTGAACCATTAGCATTTATTCCACCATACTGAGCAGCATCCTTGTTGAAACCAACAGCTTTAAGCTTGTATCCCAACGTAGTTTTCTCAATAATAATCCACATCACAACTGCAAGAACTACTGCAATCACAATGCCCCAGTTTGCAGAAGTACAATCCAAAAGCTTAACCAGCTTCTCAGGGAACATTATACTTGCCGACTCCAATATGTCTCTACTTGCCTCCTTGCCCTCAGCCTTTACAGCTGGAAGGTTTACAAAGTAGTTTGCAAGATAATATGCAATCCAGTTAAACATGATAAATGACAAAACCTCGTGAATGCCCCTTTTAACCTTCATAAGTCCACAGATAAGTGACCAACACGCACCAGCACAGGCTGCAGCCAAAATACAAAGTGGCACATGAATAACGGCAGGTACATCAACAAAAATTGCAACAGCAACAGCAGCCATTTCACCTACTACAAACTGTCCCTCTGCTCCGATATTGAACACACCAGTTCTGAAGGAGAATGCAACTGAAAGACCAGTCATCATAATCGGAGCAGCATACATAAGTGTCCAAACCATATACTTAGGCTTACTAAATACGCTGCCAAAGAGTTTTCCATATACTTCTGCCGGACTAAAGCCTACAATTGCAAGGAAAATTGCCCCTATGATAAATCCAACTATAATCGCAATGAAGATATATAGCAGATTAAAATCTAAAATGCTTTTCTTTTTACTTTTCATTCTGCTTACCTCCTGCCATCATAAATCCAAGTTCCTTTTCATCAGCATCCTTTCCATTTACAGAACCAATAATCTGTCCATCGAAAATAACTTCTATTCTGTCTGATAAACTCATAATTTCGTCCAATTCGAAGGAAACAAGAAGTACTGCTCTTCCTTTGTTTCTCTGTTCAACAATATATTTGTGAACGAACTCAATAGCTCCAACGTCAAGACCTCTGGTAGGATTAACTGCAATCAGAAGTTCTTTGTCATTTGTCACCTCTCTGGCAATAATAACCTTCTGCTGATTTCCACCCGAAAGAGTCCCAGCAGGTTTTTCCTCTGAATTACGAGGTCTTATGTCAAATTTCTCCATGAGCTCTGTTGCATTAGCGCGAATTTCTTTACGATTTAATATTCCGTTTTTTGAAAATGGCTCCTTATTAAAATGCTGAAGAATCATATTATCCTCAATGGAGAAATCAAGAATAAGACCATGTTTCTGTCTGTCTGCCGGAATACTAGAAATACCACTGTCAAATACTTCCTTAGGAGTCTTGTTAAACACATCCTGGCCAAGCATTGTAATTTCACCTGATTCAGCCTTTTTCAAGCCAGTCAATATTTCTACAAGCTCAGTCTGTCCATTTCCGTCAACTCCGGCAAGACCAACAATCTCTCCTTTTCTAACATTGAGATTAAGTCCTTTTAAAATTTCTGCATCTCGGTAATCCTTTGCATGAAGATTAACTACCTCTAATGCAACCTCTCCCGGTTTCTGTTCCTGTTTCTCAACAACAAAGTTTACATCTCTTCCAACCATAAGTGCAGCAAGTTCATTTTCATTCACATCGCCAACCTTTACAGTTTTGATATATTTACCTGCTCTGATAATAGTACAGTAATCAGAACATGCTGTAATTTCCTTCAGCTTATGGGTGATAAGAATTACACTCTTTCCATCCTCGGTAAGATTTCTAATAATCTGCATCAGCTCATCTATTTCCTGTGGTGTGAGCGAAGCAGTAGGCTCGTCCAAAATAAGAGTATCCGCTCCACGGTATAAAACCTTCAAAATTTCTACTCTCTGCTGCATTCCAACAGAAATATCCTCAATTTTTGCGTCCGGATCGACTTTCATTCCATATTTTTCAGAAAGTTCTACTACTCTTCTACGTGCCTCAGCCTTATC
>CAMFPD010000068.1 GCA_945971355.1 uncultured Lachnobacterium sp. | reverse complement strand
AGAATTGTAACCAGTATGGGTGCGCTTATTTGGCCACTTTTGACACTGATTATGAAAAATAAGCTAGGTTACTCCGCAACTACAATTGCACTTATAGATATTGTCATGTTGATTATGCAGTTTCCTATGATTTTGATTGGCGGAAAATTGGCTGATCACGCAAACAGGAAGCTGATTATTGTTATATGTGACATGATTACGGTTACTGCGTACATAATCTGCGGTATTATTCCTATTTCAAATTACAGTATCTTGATTCTATATGTGGCCAGCGTGTTTGCCACAATCGAGGGACCTTCATATGATGCCTTAATAGCTGATTTAAGCGATAGTGAGGGAAGAGAGCAGGCATATAGCCTTCAGTATCTGGGAATGAACTTAGGGTTGATTTTAGCTCCTACAATCGGCGGACTATTGTTTGAAAACTATTTGAATCTGGCGTTTCTCATTGATGGTATGTCTACATTTGCCTCTACAGTTCTTATTATTCTTTTTATAAAAAAACAAAGAATTGAGAAAAAGCAGGTTAGCGAGTATGAGAAAGAGCGCCATGGCGAGAAGATATGGGGGATTATAAAGGAACGTCCTACATTTCTACTTTATTTTCTGATGTCTGGGTTTGGAAGTCTTGTATATGCCCAATTCAATTATTTATTGCCACTCAACATGGAGGGGCTCTATGGAGCGAAAGGTGCAACATTATTTGGTATGTTGACCAGTACAAATGGAATTGTTGTAATAATAGCAACACCAATTATTACCATGTTTTTAGCCAAGCTAATGGACATTAGGAAGATACTTGTGGGTGAAATGCTTATTGTGACAGGTCTTTTCTGCTATAAATATGCTCAGGACAGTATTCCTTTATGCTTTATTCTAATGATAATTTTTACAGTTGGTGAAGTCTTCAATACAATAGGTGGACAGCCTTATATGACAAGAAGAGTTCCTTCAACCCACTGGGGTAGAATGAATTCTGTTATAAATGTTGTATGTGGCGCATTTCAAGGGCTTGGAAATTTATTATTTGGAAATGTAATTGATGATTTGGGATTTGAGAATGCATGGAATTTAGTTGGTATATTCGGTGCCATTACAATTGGACTGGTATTTATTCTTGTTATAAAGGATAAAAAACAATTCCCATTGCTGTATTCTTAAACAGAGTTTCATAACAACAATGGGAATTAGTTTTAGTCTTTATCCACGATATTTACTATCCAGGTATCACTTCGCACCATGAAGTAACCTATTATTACTTTTATAATTTCGAGATAGGTAACAATTGCAAAAACTATCTTGAAATCAAGAGTTGTCTTGTAGCACAGCAAAAGCGCAAGTGGGATCTGAAGCACCCAGCCAAAAACAAAATCAAATAAAAATGTAATTGTGGTTTTTCCACCGCTTCGCAGTGTGAAGTAACATGTATTTGTATAAGCCCACATAGGCATTGCAACAGCTGTTGCAATTATGATGTAGGATGCCAATGCCCGAATTTCATCTGTGGTATTGTAGAGCTTTGGAAAGCCGTAAGCGAATGGAATCATAATTAATGCTACACATGTCGCAATAAAAACAGAAAATGCAAGAAGCTTGTTGTCTGTATCACGAGCTTCTTTTAATTTGCCTGCACCAAGCTTATTTCCTATAATGATAGCTGTTGCAGCACCAAGCTGTAAGTACACAACACCAAACAGGTTGCTGATTACGTTTGCAATGTTTCTTGCGCCTACCACATCAAGTCCTCTGATTGAGTAGCACTGTGAGATTACAGATACACCAACTACCCACAAAAACTCATTTACCAAAAGTGGCGTTCCTTTTATAATCATTGATTTTAACAGACTGCCTTTGATTTTAAAGCCTTTGAACAGGCCGATTATGTACTTGTTCCTTTCTACATGGGTGTGAGCCCATACAATCACAACTCCAGCCTCAACGAATTTTGCTACAACCGTTGCGATGGCAGCACCTGTTACACCAAGCTCTGGCATTCCTAATTTTCCGAAAATAAGACCATAGTCCAGAATTAAATTTATAAATACGGCGGCCATTGAACCGAACATAGGAATTCTGGTTTCGCCACATTCTCTGACAACAGAGGCGTATGACTGACCAAATGCAAATGGAACAAGGCTTATCATAATTACTGACATATATTGCTTTCCGTATGCAAGTGTAGCTTCAATAAGCTCTGGTGCATCATCCTTGGCTATGTACAGGGACAGTAGTGGTTCGGTGAATATTGAATAAACGATAAAAAATAAAATAACTACAACAAGTGAAATCAACAGTCTGAATCGGAAGGTCTGCTTTTGTCCTTCGTGGTCTTGCTTTCCATAAAACTGGGCACCGAAAATTCCAGGACCTGAGATTGCACCAAAAATTGTAATATTAAATATAAAAATAAACTGGTTTGCAATGGAAACTCCGTTCATCGCTTCAGTTCCCAACTGTCCCACCATGATATTATCCAACATGCTTACAAAATTCGTAACAACATTTTGTATTATCATAGGAACAACTAATGCCAGTACACTGGTATAAAATGCTCTATCGCCTATATATTTTTCTTTGAATTTTCTCATAGTCATTTCCTTTTAATTTAAAGTGTTTATATAGTTACATAATATTTTTGTAATATGGTTTGCTGAATTTATTTTATACAGCCAGCTCTGCTTCATCTCTGGTTATATTTTTTAACCAGTTAAACTTCTTGTAATGTATGTAGGTTGGAAGCATTTTTTCAAATTCATCCAGACACATTGCAAAGTATACCCATTCAACAGGAAGCTTTAATACAAATGCAGCAATGGTCATAACTGGTACAGCAACACCCCACATCATAATTGTGTCTACAATCATTCCAAACTTGGCATCTCCGCCGCCTCTGAAACAACCGCAGATCCAACATGTGTTCAGACCTTCACCCATCAGATGATATGACTGCATTAAGAGCATTGCTCCCAAATATTTTATGGCAGTAGCAGATAGTTTATCAGCATAGATACTTATTATAAGTGGTCTTAATCCAATTATGATTGCGCCACCGAAGATACAGCACACAACTGTAATCCAGACCATTCGTCTGGCGTAGACTTTGGCTGTGTGGATTTTACTTTGTCCAAGTTCTTTTCCAATAATAACTGTTGTGGCATTTGAGAAGCCTCGCGATACGATTGCCCCTATATCAAGAACAACAAGAGCAACTGCATTTGCTGCTACAGCGTCACTTCCCAGACGTCCGAGAATTACTGAATATGTAGAAAAAGCAAGACTCCATGCCACATCGTTTATCAGTGAAGGGAAGCTTAGCTTCAGAAAATCTTTCATTAGTATTCCGGATTTGGCAAATACGTACTTAATTCTGAAGGTTGCTGTCGTATGACAGATTGCATGGATAGCACAGATTATGAATTCTACAAATCTGGCAGTTACTGTTCCAATTGCTACACCAACAAGGCCGAGTTTTGGAAGTCCAAATAGTCCAAAGATAAAAACCGCATTGATAAATACATTGATTACCAATGAAACAGTGCTGGTAACTGAGGGGAGAATAACTCTCTCGATACTTCGCTGTATTGACATATACACTTGGGAAAAACCCATAAACAGGTAAGAGAATCCTACGATTTTCAAGTATCTGATACCTTCTGCAATTACATCTGGGTCCTTGATGAACATGGACATTACCATTTCTGGAAAGAAGAATACTACTGCGAAGAATATAATAGAAATAATCATGGAAAATCGAACTGCAAGTCCCATGACTCTTTCTATGGTGTGATAATCTTTCTTGCCCCAGTATTGGGCAACCATTACACAACCACCTGTAATCAGACCATTTAATGTCATCCAAAGTACTGTAAGTATCTGGTTTGCCAGAGAGGAGGCGGCCATGGCCTCTTGGCTTACGTAGCCAAGCATAATAGTGTCGGCTGTACCCACCAGGGTGTGAATCAGGTTTTGGATAATAATAGGCATTGCAATTGTTGATGCCACACCAATAAATGGTTTTAATCCAATTACTTCTTCCTGCTCTTGCATTTCTACATTTTGTGAGGCTTTATAATTCAATTTGCTCATTTTTTCTCCGTTTTTTTATAGTTTATGTAATAAGGATAATTAGAGATAATTATACTATATTTTGGACATAGAGCAAAGTGGTATCAAAAATAAATGTGAAATTTGTACACAGCAGATAAAAGCGTGAAAATTTGATTTGTAAAATGAAAAGAAGCCGAAGGGGAATCGGCTTCTTTTCGAGGAGTTTAGTTTATGAAAATGTTTAAAAAAGGGAATTTGTAAGGCTCTTCGTCCTTACAATGGATAATATACAATATAAATTTGTCCAAATTGTGTCCTTGCTCATAAAGAATTATTAAATTTATTTCTTTTTTCTTAAGGGAATATAAATATTGATTTTATGCCTGCAATTAGCTAGAATATAATGAAAAGTCAGTTAAACAGGAGGATACAATGAGCTACGCAGATCAGATATTTGTTAGTATGTGTAAAGACATACTGGAAAATGGTACCAGCACAGAAGGTGAACTTGTCAGACCTCATTGGGAGGATGGAACAAGTGCATATACAATAAAGAAATTCGGTGTGGTCAATCGCTATGATTTATCAAAGGAATTTCCAGCAATTACCCTCCGTAAAACATATATAAAAAGCGCTACAGACGAGTTACTTTGGATATGGCAGAAAAAGTCAAATAACATCAAGGATTTGAAATCTTCTGTATGGGATGAGTGGGCTGATGAGAATGGTTCAATAGGTAAAGCATACGGTTATCAGCTTGGTGTAAAACATAAGTACAAAGAAGGAATGATGGATCAGGTAGACAGAGTTATCTATGATTTGAAGCATACTCCATTCAGTAGAAGAATTATGACAAATATTTATGTCCATCAGGATTTAAGCGAGATGAATCTATATCCATGTGCATACAGTATGACCTTTAATGTTACACAGAAAAAGGGTGAGGATAAGCTTACTTTAAACGGAATTTTAAATCAGAGATCACAGGATGTGCTTGCAGCAAATAACTGGAATGTATGTCAGTATGCAGTGCTCCTTCACATGCTTGCTCAGGTATGTGATATGCAGGTGGGAGAGCTGGTGCATGTAATTGCAGATGCTCACATTTATGATCGACATGTGCCTATTGTTGAGGAACTGATTAAGAGAGAACAGTTCCCTGCACCAAAGTTTTGGTTAAATCCGGAAGTTAAGGATTTTTACCAGTTTACAACAGATGATATCAAAATCACTGATTATGTAACAGGCGAGCAGATAAAGAATATTCCAATCGCAATTTAAAAATAGGAGAATTATTATGAATTTAATCGTAGCAGTGGATCAGAACTGGGCTATTGGTAAAAACAATCAGTTACTTGTCAGAATTCCAGCAGACCAGAAATTTTTTAGGGAAACTACAACAGGAAAAGTGGTTGTTATGGGAAGAAAAACACTTGAGAGCTTTCCAAATGGACAGCCACTCAAGAATAGGACAAATATTGTGTTGACTCGAAACAAGGATTACGCCGTCAAGGGCGCCGTCGTGGTACACTCAATGGATGAACTCCACGATGAGCTGAAGAAATACAACAGTGAAGACGTATTTGTAATTGGCGGAGAAAAAATCTATGAGCAGCTTCTGGATGAGTGCGATGTGGCTCACGTCACAAAGATTGAATTTGCCTATGATGCAGATTCATATTTCCCAAATCTTGATGAAAATCCAGACTGGGAAATCACAGGAGATAGCGAAGAACAGACCTATTTTGATCTGGAATACTACTTTTACAGATACGAGAAGAAAAAATAGTATGTAAAAGAGAGGGTGACAGAAATGGACATCACAGGAAGAAAATTGTTTGTAAAGGCATTGCAGGAAGAGGGAGTTGACACTATATTCGGCTACCCGGGAGGAACTGTAACAGACCTTTTTGATGAGTTATATAAAACAGAAGATATTAATTTGATTTTGCCAAGACATGAACAGGGACTTATTCATGAGGCAGAAGGATATGCAAAATCAACAGGAAAAGTAGGTGTGTGCCTTGTAACCAGTGGACCTGGAGCAACAAATATTGTCACAGGGCTTGCAGATGCACATTATGATAATGTTCCACTTGTATGTTTTACAGGTCAGGTACCGCTTAATCTTATTGGAAATGATGCCTTTCAGGAGGTAGACATTGTCGGAATAACAAGCAGTATCACAAAGTATGCTGTGACAGTAAGGGACAGAAAAGACCTTGGAAAAATTATAAAAATGGCATTCCATATTGCAAGCACAGGAAAGCCAGGACCTGTCCTGATTGACATTCCAAAGGACATCCAGACCGCAATAGGACCAGCAGAGTATCCAGACCACGTAGATATACGAGGATACAAAATAAATGAGTCGGTGCATGTAGGACAGCTTAAGAAAGCTTACAAGCTTTTAAAAGCGGCAAAGAAGCCGCTCATTCTTGCGGGTGGTGGAATAAATATTGCTGGCGCAAATGATAAGCTTCGCAGATTTGCAGAAGTAGAAAATGTTCCCGTTGTTACAACTATAATGGGTAAAGGTGCCATACCTACAAACCATAAATTATATGTTGGAAATTGTGGAATGCACGGCAGATTCTCTGCTAACAAGGCTGTCAGTGAATGTGATGTACTCTTCTCAATAGGTACAAGATTTAATGATAGAATAACAGGTGACTTAAATGAATTTGCACCAAAGGCAAAGATTGTACATATTGATGTGGATACAGCATCTATTTCACGTAATGTAGTAGTTGACGTTCCTGTGGTAGCAGATGCAAATATTGCTTTAGAAAAGCTTTTGGAGTGGGCTGAACCAAAGAAGACTGACAGCTGGCAGAAACAGATTGAACTCTGGAATGAGGAAAATCCACTTGCTATGAGAAGAGACAAGGGTATGACTCCACAGATGATTATGGAGCATATAAATGCTAATTATCCTGATTCAGTCTATGTTACAGATGTAGGACAGCATCAGATGTGGGCTACCCAGTATCTTGAACTTGACGCGGGAAGCAAGCTTCTCACATCAGGTGGTCTTGGAACCATGGGCTTTGGCCTTCCGGCCGCAATAGGTGCAAAGATAGCTAATCCAGATAAGGATGTTGTCTGTATAAGTGGAGATGGAGGTCTCCAGATGAATATCCAGGAGCTGGCAACAGCGGTTGTAAATGGTGCAGATGTTGTTGTTTGCGTGTTAAATAATTATTATCTTGGGATGGTTAGACAGATGCAGCAGCTTTTCTATGGAAAGAGATACTCTGCAACATGTCTGAGAAAGAGAAAAAGCTGTCCAAGAGATTGCAAGGGACCAAACCCAGCTTGCCCACCATACACACCAGATTTTGTGAAGCTTGTGGAAAGCTATGGTGGTTTCGGAATCAGAGTCGAAAAAGAGGAAGATATTGACGCTGCTTTTGCAGAGGTCAAAAAGCATAAAGGAGTTCCTTGTATTATAGAATTTATGATTGCTACAGATGAAATCGTTTTACCTATGGTAAAAAGTGGAAATCCAATGAGCGAGATGATATTAAAATAGGGAGGAAGAGTAATGTCAGAAATGAAGAACCGATGGATTGCATTGTATGTGGAAAACCAGGTCGGTGTTTTAAGTAAGGTGGCAGGCCTTTTTTCTGGAAAATCATACAACCTTCAGTCCCTGACAGTCGGAACAACAGAGGATGAGTCCATATCCAGAATGACTATATGCGTTACAAGTGACGACATAGTATTTGAACAGATAAAAAAGCAGCTTAACAGAATGGTTGAGGTTATAAAGGTAATAGATCTCACTGATGTTCAGCTTCATATGAAAGAGATTTTATTTGCCAGAGTATCAAAGATTACTAATGATGAGATAACAGAGCTTTTCCATATAGCCAGCGTATTTGATCAGGGTGGTTCTGTGGAAGTTACCGATATAGGTGAAGACAGTGTTTTGTTGGAATGTATGCTCACAGAGAGAAGAAATGATGAACTTGTGAAGCTTCTCAAGAAAAAGTATAAGCACATCTCAGTGGTAAGAGGTGGTGCTGTCGCAATTGAATCTATCAGTACTGGATGCAGATAATTCATGGTGATTGAATAGTGATTATTGCACTTATTGAGTTTGTTTGGTAAAATGGTACTATAATTGTAAAGTTCGGAGGGATTGTATATGAGAGGGGATAAGATAATCGGAATTCGAAATAAATTACTTATTTCGATTCTACCTATTACAATAGTTTCGTTTATAGTGGTAATTGTAGTTTCGTATTTATCATCAAAATCAAGTCTTGAAGAGAAGACCGTAGGGTTGCTTCAGGCCGAGGCATCTTCTAGTGCAAACAGTATTGAAGCGTGGGCGAGAGAGAATCTTGGAGTGTTGGATACAGCAGTTTCTACGATGACCAATCTGAAAATGGATAAGGAAGATATTCTTAATTACGAGAGCACTTATATTGAGACATATGAGGATTTCACAAATGGAATATATATTGTTATGGACGATGGCGCGGTGTATGATGCAACTGGCTGGAGTCCAGAGGGGATCCTAGAGAGGCAGAATATTATATAGAGGGAAAAGATAAGGACTCTATGACATTTGGTTCTCCATATATTGATAATTTAACTGGGGATTTTGTTGTTACAGCAAGCGGATATTCCGCAGGTCTCAATGGAAAGGGCGGAGTTGTATGTGCCGATATAAGTCTTTCTATTTTGAGGAAGGTAATATCTGAAATGGTTGTTGTAGGTGATGGGGATGCATTTATTATTGATGGAGATTCATCAACGATTCTTGCACACACAGACACTGAGCTGTTAGGCGCTAATGCTGCTGAGATTGGTGACTCATTGTATACAACAGTATATGACAAAATTCAGAGTGGAAATTTTGCTTCTGAGAGTATTACCGGAGACGAAGGGGATTATCTTGTTAGTATAGATAATATTAGTGGAACAAACTGGTATGTGGTTGTCAGAGCCTTAGAAAGAAATGTATATGAGGATGTTTCAAGACTTGGATTTATATTAGGTACTCTTGGAGTATTTGTTGTAGCAATTATTACATTGATAATGATTAGCATAATAAGTAAGATTACAAAGCCTATTGTTGCACTTACAGATACAATAATCGCCGTCACAGATGGTGATTTCACTGCAAATGTAAATGTAAAGGGAAATGATGAAGTGACTGTCATGGCAAGAAATATGAGCAAATTTATGGATGTCATGAGAGGTACACTTGGATCTATCAGAAGTATATCTGACAAGATTGATGGTCAGGCCCAGGGTAGCAAACAGATTTCAGGAGAGCTTCATGATTCTGCAAACGGTCAAGCTGATGCGATGCAACAGTTAAGAGAGAATCTTGAAGAACTGGTTGAATCTATTGGTGTAATTGCAGAGAATGCAACAACACTTGCAATTGTTGTTTCTGAAACCAGTGAGTCTGGGGAACAGGCTGTTGAAAACATTGAGGGAACAATGAAGGAAGCGGATGCTGGAAGGACGAGTATGATATCTGTTACACAGTCCATGGAAGAGATGAAGGAAGGCATGGATGTTCTGGAGCAGTCGATTACGAATGTTGGAGATGCAGCTGTCAAGATAGATGAGATTACGTCTACTATTAGAAATATTGCTGATGAGACAAACCTTCTTGCACTCAATGCTTCTATAGAGGCGGCTCGTGCTGGTGAAGCAGGAAGAGGTTTTGCAGTGGTTGCAACTCAGATTAAGAATCTTGCTGAGACATCAGGAGCAGCAGCGGACGAAATTTCAGAACTTATTGATTCTGTTACCTCTCTTATTAAGGGAACTGTAGAGAGAAGTCATGAGAGTGTTGAACAAATAAACACAAGTGCTAGTATGGTAGATGAAGCATCTGCGCAGTTTAATACGATTTTTGAAAGTATAGAAAAAACAAATGAAATCATACATGGCATTATTAATCGAATTAGAGAAGCAAATGATGTGGCAAGTAATATGGCTGCAATTACGCAGGAACAGTCCGCATCAGCAGAAGAGATAGAAGCTACAGCTGTTAATATTCAGGAACTGGCAAATATTGTATCGGATAATAGTGCTAATGTTGAAAGCGATTCAAATGATTTGGCGGGAACTGCCGCAAATCTTAAGGAGCGTATTTCTGGATTTACCATCGAGGCAAATATGGAAAATGAAACTGAAACTTGATAAGAAGCATACATAGTAAAAATCTCCGCTGTGAAGCGGAGATTT
>CAMFPD010000067.1 GCA_945971355.1 uncultured Lachnobacterium sp. | reverse complement strand
TAGATATTTGTAACAATTTAAGAGATACTATAGGTAGTATAAACAAGGGGGACAATAGAATGAATATAAAGAAGGTATTACCATTAATTATGATGGCAGCACTTAGCATTTTTATGCTTGTGGGTTGTGGAACAAAGGACAATAATTCTGATCAGACAACGGATATTGTTGAAGAACAGGAAAACACGGATGTAGTAGACGACACAGAACAAAGCGTAAACAACGAGGAGAACACAGACACTACTGTGGCAAAATCACTTTTAGGAATTTTCTACAGCGAGATAGAGAATACTGATGATATAGAGCAGGTGGCGGCTGCTCTAATTGAAAATGAGAGCCTAAGTCAAATCTCAATGAGCTATGTACCTGTGGAGGAAGGCTTTTTGAGTGGATTTGATGAGGAGATTTCGGGATTTAACAAAGGGGTGTGCTTTATGCCTAACATAAGCACAATTCCTTTTGTTGGATATATTTTTGAGACAGACAATCCAGATGAGCTTGCGGCAGCCTTAATGGATCATGCCAACCTTAACTGGAATATCTGTACAGAAGCCGATGAGATGGTGGTAGAGACAAATGGAAATTATGTGTTTTTCGTGATGTCGCCATATACATTTGATTAAATATGCAGAATAAGAGGACAATTATGGCTTTTTCGGCCATGCAGATTATGATATTCCATCTGTGGGTGTATATGTTCAGGGGGAACGAATTGGAAATTTTCCTCAGGCAGACTGCGTTTGTTGGAGTGGATATATTCTTTTTTCTGTCCGCCTTTTCTCTTGGGAGCAGAGAGATAACGGGATATACATCATTTATGGCGGGGCGTTTTAAAGCCGTTTACCTAAAGTTTTTAATATTTGCAGTTGTAGCCTATATTTACAAAGGATGGAGCCTCGGCTATTTTTTTCAGGTTATTACAGGAATTGACCTGATAAAGAAAGGCGGAGGTGCCTTTTTGTGGTTTTTACCTGCAATTATGGTTTTTTATGCAGTTTTTCCGCTAATTCAACGGTGTGATAAGAAAAACAGGATTGTTACGTTTTTAACAATGATTGGAATATGGCTTGTGGTAGGACTTGTACTTACGGTGCAGAAAAAATGTGGTCATATATTTATTTTTTGGAACAGAATTCCGATTTTTATGTTGGGTTATTACTGTGCTGCATCTAAAAAGGTGAGAGCTCTGTTTGGCAAGGGGGATAATGGTATAGAGCATAATAAGGCAAGCGATTGTAAAGAGAGAAGGGGCAATACAGTCAGCATCAACACCATTCGGGTAATAGTAGGCATTATACTTACAGTAATTGGGCTTGTGATGGCATATTTTTCCGCATTTAAGCTGCGTTTGCAGGTTCCTATCAAAGATATGTTTTACATAACAGTTATTCCTGTAAGTGTGGGACTGGTTCTTTTGGTTGGAATGATACCAGAGATTAAAGCTATTCAGGTAATAGGGGCTGCAACCCTTGAAATATATGCTGTTCAGATGATTTTTGGATATGATATAGCAAACAAGTTTCTGATGTTATCAAAATATAATGTGATAACAAATCTAGTGACGATGTTAGTTGTAGTGGCTGTTTCAGTGGCACTACAGAGCCTGTATAAAGTAGCAATGAATATTTGTAACCATAGATGAGAAGATATGTGACTACTGATGGTTGCATTAGTTTGGTTTGCCGCAAATGGCAAGAAAAACATTAGGGTTGACAGTAATTAAAATATAGATTATTGTATACAGAGAATAAAAGAGAAAGAACACCATAGGTGTAAGGTGAGGGAATGATTAATCGATAATTTGATTTAGGTAGACACATAGAAACAAAAGTCCTGTGTAAAGTCAGGGATTCTATGGGTGCGCTTAAATTAGATTATCGTGATAATCATTCTTTTTTTATTTGTATGAAAAACAGTATGGTGTTTTAAATATACTGATACCAAATTAGGAATACGAGAATAATTCACGAGTCTACTTAGCGCACGCAAAGTGGACTTTTTTGCTGTATATGATTATTGTGCCTAATGATAGCATTTTACTTTAACAAATTTCATACTTGTATTTTGACATGCCGATTGTAGTAGGATTGTATGTGGGTGTATCGGTAACGCATCCCCTGAGCTGTTTTGTTGGGCAACTCTTTACAAATATGGCACCCTACACAGTTTACGTTTCACATAAAGTTATATATGTTCCTTCTCAGAAACCTAGCCGTAAAGCCTAGATTTGCCGATACCATCTTTTGCCTTCTTCGATTGAAGCTGGTTCTTCAAATGCAAGACAATACCGTCCAAGTGTCCTTCTCACACAGACAACATTTCAGGGGCCATTCGTGTCCATCTTGGAGCCTTGGACGAAGGAAAAGTGGGCGCCGAAAGTCACTTGTTTGAGAGCAGTTTCTACTCCGCGCCGTGCGCATTCAAAGAAACTGCTCGAGTTGTGCGAAGGCGCCCTAATATCTATTTCCTGAGCAAGGCTCCTAGATGGACTAGGATGGTCAACTGAGTTGTCTGTGTGAGAAGGACACTTGGACGGTATTGTTTTGCTATTGAAGTACACCTTCCCTGAAGGCAAAAGAATGGCATCTGGCAAAGCTACGGCTTTACTCTACGGTTTCTTCAAAGAAACATATATAACTTTATGTGTCCTCCAAATTCATATAGGGTGCCATAATAGAAAATCGCAGAACAACAAAACAGCTCAGGGGATGCGTTAACGATACACCCACATTCAATCCCACGTTCCAATGGGGACACAGTAAATACAAGCGAGAAGTTAAGTAAAGTAAAATGCTATCATTAGACACAATAATCCTGCGCAAAAGGGAGGCAAAGGGAAATAGAATCCGAGGTATGCAGGCGGGAGGTGAATATGTTACAGATAAATAATTTGACAATAACACACCGCAAGGATTTGCGAGTAATCTTGGAGAATTTTAACCTTGTATTAAATGATGGGGACAAGGCAGTAATAGTTGGGGAAGAAGGAAATGGCAAGTCCACACTTATGAAGTGGATATACAATCCTGAACTAACTGATGTATACACAGAATGTGAAGGTACTAGGATAATTGGTAGGGAAACGTTAGGATATATGCCACAGGAACTTTCTGAGCATGATAATGAAAAGACAATCTATGAATTTTTCTCAGAGAATGACAGCTTTTGGAATCAGACACCAAAGGATTTGGCTAAGTATGCCAGGGACTTCTCGGTGAGTCTGGATTTTTTCTATATGGACCAGCAAATGAAGAGCTTGTCTGGCGGAGAAAAGATAAAGGCGCAGCTGATGAGGCTTCTTATGGAGGATGCAACAGTACTACTCTTGGATGAACCCTCTAATGATATAGATATTGATACTCTTGAATTATTGGAAAAAATAATCAATGATTGGAAACACATAATTCTTTTTATCTCACATGATGAAACCATGATAGAGCATACTGCAAACATGGTTATTCACATTGAGCAGATTCAGAGAAAAACGAAGAGCAGATATACCGTTGCCAAAATGCCATACAGACAGTATGTGGAGGAAAGGCTTCACATGTTTGAACGGCAGGAACAGCAGGCTATGAGTGACAGACGCGAAAAGAAACTCAGAGACGAGAAATTTATGAGAATTTACCAAAGAGTTGATCATGAGCAGGAAGTTATTACAAGACAGGCACCAGCAGTGGCAGCTGCGCTTAAAAGGAAAATGCATACGGTAAAATCCATGGAAAAGCGTTTTGAACGAGAGGATGAGAATATGACTCAGATGCCTGAGAAGGAGGAAGCAATTTTCTTCAAATTAGGGGAGAAAGATTCCAAAATTCCAGCCGGTAAAACCGTTTTGGAGTATAGGCTTCCAGAATTGTATACACCAGATAATGAGAGAGTGCTGGCACACGATATATTCCTTAGAATCAGAGGCTCTGAGAAGGTATGCATTGTAGGCAAAAATGGTGCAGGAAAAACAACACTTCTTAAGAAAATTGCAGAAGAATTGCTCAGTCGAACGGATATAAGGGTCGAGTATATGCCTCAGAATTATGAGGAACTTCTTGAGCGGGATATAACACCTGTTGATTTTCTGGATAAAACAGGAGATAAGGAGGAGCGTACAAAAATTCGGACATACCTGGGGTCTCTTAAATACACTGCAGATGAGATGGAGCATCCAATCAGAGAATTATCTGGAGGTCAAAAGGCTAAAGTCCTGCTTCTTAAAATGAGTTTGTCTGATGCAAATGTGCTTATACTTGATGAACCAACACGAAACTTTTCGCCATTGTCGGGACCTATAATAAGAGAAATGATAAAAGAATTTCCAGGTGCTGTTATAAGCATATCTCACGATAGAAAGTACATTGATGAGGTATGCGACAAGGTGTATCATCTGACAGAGGACGGTTTGATATAACCGTGCAATTATTAAGAAAAACTGAAAAGTTTATAAATATGTAGATATTTGTAACAATTTAAGAGATACTAATAATAGGTAGTATAAACAAGGGGGACAATGGTATAATAAAACTTGTTTGAGCAGGAGGACTAGATGGACGAGAAATTACAGCAGATAAGCGATTATTTATTTGATAAAACAGGAAAAAGACTTGATATAGATAAAAGTACAGAAAATCTCAATGTGGCATTTGCCTGTGAGACACAGCGCAATAATTCAAAGATGCCGGAGATTCCGGTGATTTCAGCGATTGAGATATCGGATAAAGACGTGTTGAATGGTAAGCTTGATAATTTCGGGTCGGATTATTTTTTCTTTTTGAAGGAGCAGGAGGAAGAATTTGATGCAAATCCATATCCTTCATCTTTCTATGCAGAGGACAGAGCTGAAATCGATAATATGATAAAGGAAGATTTGCTTAGCGAGGTTACAAGCAAGGTACTTACAAAATGGCTTGAATATGCCGAAAAAGGTGATAAAATCAGAATTCGAAAAAGTATGCCAGGCACTGTGACAGGAAAGGTTGCAAGACTCGTAGATGGCGAGGCGGTTATTGAAGAGACTAAGGAATATGTGTTGGTTTTGGTAGCAACAGAGGAATTTTTCGAGTTTTCCAATGCTTTTCCAGTATAATTATCAATTATTTTGTTGAGATTGGAAATTGCAAACAAATTAGTAATAATAAATAAGGTATGAAAATTTACTAATTCAACTAGAAACATAGTACATATAGGGGATAGACATGAAATTTTCTAAAGAGGAAATAAGAGAGAATGTAATGGTTCCATCAAGTGTTGAGATGGAGCTTACCAGGCTTGTTGAGGAAAAACTAAATCAGTGTGGTATTTTTTACAGGGTTTTTTCAAGGATAAAAAAAGCGTCTTCGCTGGAACGCAAATATAATGACAAAGAATATGATAACGATAAAAAAATTCAGGATTTAATAGGCCTTAGAATAAATCTGTACTTCAAAGAAGATGTGGATATTGTAAAAGGCCTCATGGAGAATCTCTTTGCGCTGGAGGGGGAATGGGCCGAAAAGCAGGTTGATACAACAAGCTTTGAGCCTATTAAGACCAATGGTGTTTTCAGGCTTCCAGAATATCTGTGTACAAAAATAAGCTCTGCCACCTGGGACATGGCGATAGACAAAACCTTTGAGATACAATTGAAGACTATGTTTTTTGAGGGCTGGCACGAGGTAGAGCATGATATGCGCTACAAGAATAAACAGCTGTGGGCAAGGTATGAATCATATTCAAGGCGCTTTAACAGTATTGTTGCAACCCTTGAGCTGTGTGATAATGCAATGATTGATTTGCTTGAAGATTTCGCATACAAGCTGTACAAGAATAGTGACTGGGAAGGTATGCTCAGAATGCATTTCAGAATCAGATTGTCAGAGCAAAAGCTGTATGATGAGCTGATTCCGGTACTTGCTGACAATGAGAAGAGAATCGGTAAGGCATTGTTTAAATTTAGCAGAAGGCATTTGATTGAGATTCTTTCAAGCTTTTACCGTGACATACCAATCAGTGTAAATATGATTGTTGCAATCATCAATGATCGTGTGATTCAGGACCCTCAGGTGAAGGAAATTTGTAGAAAGCACAGGGTATATCATGATGGAATATCTGAGATTGCTATTGAGAAAACGAGAAGAACACTTAAAAAGATGACCTCGTATCCTGTATACAACAACAAGGTTACTATAGATTATGCTAACTACAATAAAAAGCATGCTTTTGAGAAGGCTACAAAAATAATATATTTTTGGGTGAGGGATAAATTCAATCCTGTGTTTGGAAATATTCCAAAGGAAGTTAGCTCCATTGATTTAAAGGATAACGGATATTCTGCAAAGGTTGATTACAGAGAGGATTCTATTGAAATAGATACTCTTCATATCGATGATGATGTAGCTGGAAGAATGTGGAATACCAAGGCTCAGCTGTATATAGATGGAGATGTAATAAGGCTTGAAGTCAGCAATTTCCTGATTGATATAAATGAGATAACCGATGATGAGAGAGTAAATAATTTCAGTGGACCTTCCTTCTATTCAAGAATCTGTAATGATGATGAAATCAGGGTTAGAGATGTTCAGAAATTCAAGGATTATGCCAAAATCATCAAAGGAGATAAGAACCCGGAGGATGCCCTGTATGATTTGATTCTCAATCCTAATAGATTTTCTCCGGTTGTATTAATCGTATATGAGCGTCAGGACGAAGATGAATTTGATAAATCATGGCTTGGCAATTATTGGAGCAGCAACCTGGCTAGATGGGTCAGGTACTATGCCCATGTTTATGAGAGTGATACTCGAGATGCATCAAAGCTTTCAGAAATTTTAGATGGGGAAACTACTTTGAAGGAAGGCGTTTACCTTTTCCTTCAGACAGATGATCCTGAAATGGTAAGTTACTATAGCAGAGATGATATCGTTAACTGGAAGCAGGTTCCAGGTGAGAACGGTGTTACGCTTAGTAAATCCACAGAAGGCTGCGATGCCTTTATGAATGATTTGGTGAGAAAAATCAAGAAAAACAATATAAAATAAAGAAATAGAGGGAAATTTAATGACAGCGCAGCAAAAAGGTTTTATTTATACAGCGCTCTCCGCAGTGTGCTTTGCTACAGGTGGATTATTGATAAAGCTTAACACCTGGTCTTCTATGAGCATAAATGGAATGCGTTCTTTCTTTGCATTTTTTATTTTTCTGCTTTATATGAAGCTTACAAAGCATCAGTTTAAGTTTAATTGGAAGGTTCTACTGGGTGTTGTGGCAAATAGCATGATGGGTATTACCTTCATTATGGCAAACAAGATGACGACTGCGGCAAATGCAATAGTTCTGCAGTTTACATTACCAATCTACATAATGCTTTTAGCATGGATATTTCAAAAAAAAAAGCCGGATAAGGTATCAGTTATTTCTGGTATGATTTCTCTGGTTGGAATAATGTTTTTCTTTTTTGAAAGCCTGTCTCTTGGAGGAATGACAGGAAATATACTGGCCTTAGTGTCAGGCTTTTTCTACGCAATCGTTTTCCTGATAAAGCAGATTCCAGATTCAGATTTTGAATCATCTGCGATTATATCCTTTGTTTTGAATTTTGTGATTGGAATACCGTTTATACTTCAGGAGACCGATTGGGGCATTATGAATCTGTCTACAGGAGTGCTGCAAGGGGTAGTGCAGATTGGATTGGCATACATTTTCCTAAATATGGCATTGGACAAGGTTCCGCCAGTGGGAGCATCACTTATTTCCATGATAGAACCAATTTTAAATCCTGTTCTTGTTGCGATATTTTATGGTGAAAAAATAGGAAAAATAAGCTTTGTTGGAGCAATAATCGTGCTTGCATCAGCACTTTTCTACAATTTGCGAGGGACTGGTGTAGAAGAAAACGATGAAAGAGCATAACTGTTCAGGACAGATTTATGCGGAACCGGAAAAAGCAAAATAACAGTATTTATTCTGCTGATTGAGCCATTTAACAATGGAGATACTCCTATTAGAATGTACATATAAACAAACACGTGTAATCCTAGATGAAAATCAGTAGTACATTGTGTGATACTATTTTAATACATTAAAGATATAGGGAAAATCAGGAGGAAATAAATATGAAGAAATTAAGAAAAAGCTATGATAGAAAGATCTGTGGTGTATGCGGAGGAATTGCAGAGTATTTTGATGTTGATCCAACACTTGTAAGATTAGCATGGATATTTTTCATAATGTGTGGAGGTTCAGGAATTATAGGGTACATTATTGCAGCGATTGTAATGCCTGAGGCATAGAAATTAAATTATAGTAAACATTTTATATAGAACTGTCGATAAATTTAATATAGATAAATATATAGATAATCTAAAATTGATTTGTTACGTATTAATGGTAAACGGATTTACCGGCCTATGAGGAAAGGAGTCCCATATGAAGATACAAAACAGTTCTATTGTTATGGCGTCAACCCATCATGAAGAAGCTTTTGCATATAAGGAAACAATGACTATGCAGGCGGCAAAATCTCAGGATGCTGTTGGCGCTATTCTTACTTTATCCCAGGAAGCAGGGGGAAAGAGCATAAAGGAAGCAATGCTTAATTACCAGAAAATGGAAAAAGAAGCAGCTAAACAGCGGGAACAGGAAAATGAGGCAAACTCATTAAAGAGTTTGGCAGAGAGGCTTAATTCTGAAAAGACAGAGAACAAAATAGAAATATCCGATGAGTATGAGATGAAAATTAAGATGCTGCGTCAGATGCTTGCGGCTCTAAGAGGAGAGAAGATTCCACCTGATTGCAAGCTAAAGCCTGAGAAACAGGGAAATGTTCTGGATTTGCGCTCCGCTGAATATAGAAAATTTGATGGTGCCGCTTTCAATATAAGTGGGCAAAAATCAATAAGTCTTGGCTCTGTTTCTATTAATCAGGCAGGAACACTCAGTTCAGGAACAACATGGCAGAGAATTACAGCAGTCAGCGGCTTTTCAACTGAAGTTGAGAGCACAACCTTTGCGTCAAAGGGAATTGTGCAGACCGCGGATGGCAGAAATATAGATTTCAATGTGGAAGTATCTATGTCAAGGGCTTTCATGCAGGAATTCAATATGCTGGAAGTTCAGGAATACATAAAAACAGATCCTTTAATGATTAATCTGGATACAAATATTGGCTCTGTAAGTGACCAGAAATTCTATTTTGATTTGGATTCAGATGGTGAGAAAGAACAGGTTTCTTTTGCAGGAAAAGGTTCTGGTTTTCTGGCATTAGATAAAAATGGTGATGGTGTAATAAATGACGGCTCAGAGCTTTTTGGAACCAAAAGCGGTGATGGTTTCAAGGATTTAGCGGCTTACGACGAGGATGGAAACGGCTGGATAGATGAGAATGACAGCATTTTTTCGAGACTTAAGGTTTGGACCAAGGATGAAAATGGAAATGATTATCTGATGAATCTTAAGACAGCAGATGTGGGAGCCATTTATCTAAGTAATGCTGATACACAATTTAGTTTGAAAAATGATGAGAATAAGCTGAATGCAGAGATTAAGAAGACCGGTATTTATCTGAAGGAGAGCACTGGAGCTGTTGGAACTCTTAATCATGTGGATTTGGTTTTATAGATATTACGGAGGAAAGAATGTCAAAAATCAAGTTAATTGCCAGTGATTTAGATGGCACGTTACTTTTAAATGGAGCTCAAAGCTGTGATCCAGAGCTTTTTCCATTGATAGAAGAACTTGCAGATAAGGGTGTGTACTTCGTGGCAGCAAGTGGCAGACAGTATCACAGTTTGCAGAGATTGTTTGCACCAGTAAGAGACAAAATACTGTATTTATGTGAAAATGGAGCACTTGTAATGCATACTAATCAGGTGCAGGTAAAGACACATATTGAGGATAGTCTGGCAATGGATATCTGTCATGCAATCATTGATCATCCAGACTGTGATATTGTTATTTCAGGAGAGCGAACTTGCTATCTGATTCCGAAGACTCCAGATTTTGTCACACATGTAAGAGATGTGGTTGGAAATCATGTGACAGTCGTTGATTCACCAGAGAGAATTGAGGAAGAAATTATCAAAATCTCATATTTTGCAGAACCAGACAAGCAGAAGGCTGCGACTGATCAGTTTATGGAGAAATTTGCGGATACGGATTGTGAGATAACAGTTTCCGGTAACAGTTGGGTGGATTTTGTGGCTAAGGGAACTGGAAAAGGTGAAGCACTTAAAAAGCTTGGTGAGAGGTTTGGAATCCTCCCAGAGGAAATGATTGCATTTGGAGATAATGAAAATGACAGGACAATGCTTAGCTTTGTAGGTCATCCGTATCTGATGGAA
>CAMFPD010000066.1 GCA_945971355.1 uncultured Lachnobacterium sp. | reverse complement strand
TTCAGCTACTAACCCTGAAAATCAGTAAGGTTTTATTATTGTATTACATATTTAATTCCTATGCTTCTACAAGGAGCTTCTTTTGTACTTCCTTTACATAAGAAAGCTCAAATCCGAAAGCAAATCGTTTGCCAGTTTATTATTATAATATCTATCCTGCGACGAATAAATAAAACGCAACAATTCCTTATACTCTTCTGAAATGTCTCCTACAGAGCCTTTTGTACTGATAATTATTTAAAAAAAAGCTCAGACCCACGGCCTAAGCTTTTTTGATGAGTTTTATTCCTCAAAATATATTCATATAAGTTATACTAGAAAAGATCAACGCGACCACTGAACTTATCATTGATCACATAGTAAGCAGAATACTCTTCAGGTTTAACATAAATGTTAACCTTCTTTATTGTGCCGGCTTTATGTCCCTCAGAAATAAACTGAGCTTTAACCTTTTCCTCAATGTTTGCAAGGTCAGACTCTTTATTCTGATACTGTACAATAAACTGTGGTTTAACAGTTGCAGTTTTTGCTGCCGCCTTTGCTACTGTCTTCTTAGCTGTTGTCTTTGCTGCCGCCTTAACCTCTGTTGCTTTCTTAGCAGTTGTCTTCGCTGCTTCTTTAACCTTTGTTTCAGCTGTCTTAGCAGTTGCCTTTGCTGCTTCCTCTACTGTCTTTGCAGCCTCAGCTACCTTTACCTCTGTTTCCTTTACACTAGCCTTTACATCTTTACTCTGCATACCTATTCCCTCCTTAAGTCATAAAACTTATTCGCATACCAAAAACTTCTCGATTGCAACCAATGCTTCCTGTTCATCATCTCCTCTTGTGACAATATCAATTGCCATTCCTTCTGATGGATTGAATGCCATTATTCCCATAATGCTCTTTGCATTGATTCTACGATTGTCACTCTCCAATGTAATTTCACTGTTGAACTTACATGCCACCTGTACAAGTTCAGCTATTGGATTATCATGACTATCCGTTACATTCGACACAACAATACTTTTCTTACTCATATGTTCTCCTTTAACAACTCGGTTCATACATATTTGAATATATCGCAATTAATAAGGCTTTGCAATATGTCGACAAGTTTTCTGTTAAACTTCAACTAAGCAATGTCAAAATTCTATCCTATATTAGTAAAAATCACAACACTATTTTATATAAGTAATGAATTTTTTTCCTCCATTTGTGAATAAAGTATCAGCCTCTTCAAAACTCATACTTCCTGTACTGTTAGTTGCAGGATCATAATAATACAGATTTTCACCCGATGAATATCCGGTTATAAGAATCGCGCTATCATTTCCCGTCATTGCAAATACCAGACTTCCATTACTCAAATAGAATAATATTTCCTCTGAACCAACACCTGTAATATCTAAAACAGTTGCATCCTCCAATGTACTTTCCAAGACATTTTTTGCGGAGTTTCCTGCCTCTACCAATTCACTTACACTGACAGTGACACCATTATATTCAAGCATTGCCGACAATGCTCCAACCACACTTCCAGAATCGGCATCCTTCTCTGAAGATGATATTCCCTGAAAGGCACTCTGTGATGGTTTTCTGGCTCTCATCCAGATATAATTCTGTTTTGAATCAGTAACAACTCCCAGTCTCTTGTTCGCAAGCTTAATAGCATCTGATATACTGTCGGTTGCTAACTCTACATCACCCTTCACATATACATAGAATCTCTCACCCTCATTATTTTCCAGATTAACAGTTCTATCCTCCTCAACCAGGATTCCTTTTGATGATACCTTCTTGAGTTTTGTTGATGCTTTAGTTGTATTAAACTGAAGCTGGACCTGTGTCTCCTTTATTTCTGTTGCAGATGTTTTCACAACCACATACTTGTTAGAATCGGCTTCCCTGTCCATAATTGAATCATATCCAGTAGAAACATACTGACCATCAGGTCCCAGGCCAAATAGTGCAATTTGAATTGTATAATCATCTATTTCTATATCCTGAATATAGCCGGACGAAGGAGAGTAGCTCTTTAATTCTGCTTCGTTCTCAACATCCATGATTTTAAGAGTGTGCATAGGAAAAGTAACGTTACCAGCAGAATCTGTGATTACATCGTTGGCATTTGCTATTCCATATATAAAATCCTCTCCTATAAATCCCATTGGTCTAATATAATTTCCACTGTCTGCTTTAATTGTAAATGCATTGCCATCCTTAAGGTTTAAAATATTCACCTCTGTACATGAATATTTCTCATTTGATTCCACCCAGGAAACATATTTACATGACTTTGCAACAGCATAACAGTCACTATCTAAGCCCTCTACCATTTTCTTAACTGAAAAAGTATCGAGATTAATCTTGTAAATGTTTCCCTCCTGCATAAGATAAAGCATTCCCAAATCATCCTGGTATATAAGCTGTCCCATTTCAGCCTTTAATACCTCATATGCCGAATCTGCAGGAATAAATGCCTCCTCTTCTATAGTATATGCAAGTCCATCATAATGATATACCGCTGTTCCAACTTCTCCCTCATGTTCTCCCCTGTTCATGTATCCATAAACTACAAAGTCAACACTTCCTGCTTCATCTACACGAACTATCTTGATATCATGCTGGTCCCAGTTTTCCCGTGCATCTACACCTTCATTTCCCCTGAAACTAAAAACCCTTGCAATCTCATTATTAGTAACATCATAACACCACAAATCTCCAGACTGAACAAAGCAGATAAGATTTCCATTCTCATTGGTTTCATATTCTACATCCAAATCTCTGATACCCAGTTGAATTTCATCCGTATCAGAAAAGAAGCTTTTTTCCACAGTAAAGATTTCTTCTGTGGTTCTCTCGAAGTTCAATACATACATTCTGTCCGAAGTCTGTCTTAATCTGTAATACTCCTCTACATTATAATATTCGCTTTCCCCATAATCATTCACATAAGTCATAACATATGTAACTGTCAGCACATTATATGAACTATTGATTTCCTTAAATTCTACTATCGGCTCAGTCAACACAGTTGGCTTAAAATCTGCCCACATAATCTGCTTAAGTGTACATGTTAAATCCACATAATTGAAGGTTGTTGCATCTCCTGTTGCGGCCTCGATATATGTTGGTATAAATGTATTTCCACTTTCATCAAAGGTGCTATTATGAAATTTCATTGCAAACTTTAAGCAATCGTCTGTATAGTAATCATCTGTTTCCATTAATCTTGTATAATAATACACACTATCCGAGCCTGATGTAAGTGTAAAAATAAGCAGATACTCTTCATTTTTCTGAAGGATATTTTCAAATACTATATCTGCCTTTATTTTATTTCCATTGCTCTGGTAATCTGACAGTTCAGTCTCTGCTACAAGCCTGTCCCCGTCCATACTTCTTATCTCATATGATATTTTGTCGATGGCTTTACCATAAGTGTCAATTCCCACAGCAATCGTTCTGTCTGTTCCAATGGGAGTAATTGTATCTCGCATTTTGAGAACATCCATCTCTTTCACATATCCATGCAATTCATTGACTGTAGTATCATCTATATAAAAATGCATAACAGGCAAACTAGCATCTGCCATATTAGTGGTCAGATCCTCGTTTACCTGATTTGTCAAAATACTAAATGTAATTAGTGCTCCAAAAAACACAACAACCAGCACAAGTGCTTTTATAACTCTTTTGCTCATAATAACCGCCTTATCTATTTTACCAGAAACGTCTACAACGTCTGTGTCTACAACGTCTCCTGTATATTTCATTCCCAAATAAAATTTTTACTACACTGCACAAATAATCATTTGCCCTTCTGCAAGGTCGATATGATTGCGCCACCGCCTCAAAGTATAACTTCTTTTGTGGTTCTTGTACAGATGCTTCTTGCGTCATGTCATCCAGAGAGAGAGATGAGAGGATTTTCTCAACCTCTGCCTGCATCATCATGGTGTCAGGCACCTCGTCATATATTCGGCTTCCTTCATATTCTAATTTGTCGCAGTGTTTTTCAACCGCATCCTGAATAAATGATATTTCCTTGGGATAGAGCTCTCTTACTCTCTCCATGTCCTTCTCGTACTCCAGCTCTGCCGAATAAAGATTTTGCATTGGGTAAGTCATATAAAACGGAACCTTTTCTTCCATAAATATCTCCATTATCTTATCTATATAAGATATGCATATATTTAAAATATGTTCATTTTCTATACTTATTCGAGCTTCTCTCCGGAAATTTTTCACCATGTCACATATTTAAGTGCGCAATTTGTATCACACATTTAAATCATAAAAATAGTGCTACAATAATCAATAATGCACCTATAAGTTTCTTTGGTGTGATTTTCTCCCCAAGGAAAAGTGTTGCAAGCACCATTGAAACAAAGAGATTAGCTTTATAAATATACATAAGCTCCGGATTTCCTACAGTAACTGATGCTTTTGAGTAAAAAATCATGCTCACACCAAAAACTGCACCAGCTAATATAAGAATCACACCATCAAGAAACGACATTGAGCGAATTGTGTTTCCTCCACCAGATGTCATGGCAACACACCAGATAATTACAGTTGCAATTATCAGGCGAAGAACCATAAGTAAGCCACCATCTATAGCTGATAAATAATGGCTGTCTATAATCTGAAAAGCACTATAGCACAGCACTGAAACAAGGGCAAAGCCAAGCCATTTCCAGCCCTTCTTCCCACCTTCTCTAATTATCATAAGTATTGCCCCTGCAACTGTCATTGCAATAATAATCCACTGATTTGTTGTAAGCTGGTTTTTATAGATTAGAAAGGATGTAATCACTATTATTACTCCATCGCATTTCATAATTGGTAAAAAATGCATTACTTCACTATTATGTGCACTTTTGAATAAAAATAGAATACAAAGTGAAGTCAAAAGACCCGATACCAGCAAATATATCCATGTTTTCGTTCCAAATGCAGATATATTGAAGCCTGTCAGCTGATTTTTGAACATAAAAACACAAACAACTGAGAGAGTTGTTGTGGCAAAAGCCGCTCCTATTGCAGGCTTACTTTTCTTAATTCCCTTTTTCATCAAAACTGGCGCAAGTGCTACCATAAGTGTTGCTATGCATATGTATATTATTCCTGTCATTTTATTTCTTTTCCTCGTTTTATTTTCGTATTCTGAACATGATTTTGTTATTATCCTGCATCAATCTGTGCGCTGATATATTTTTTTATTATCCTACATCATTCTGTGCGCTGATATATTTTTTTATTGTCCTGCATCATTCTGTGTGCTGATATATTTTTTTATTGTCCTGCATCATTCTGTGTACTGATGTCATTTTACACAAGGATAACTGCTGCTGCCAATTTCCAGTATTCAACATAACCTGTCACCGATAGCCTCTTGGGATGCATTTCAACAGAAAACCCCGGTCCATCTGGCACTGCGACATCTCTGCCACCACCTATGTCCGGGGTCAAAAAACTAATTTGCTTGTTCCTCAGCTTCTACATTCTCGATAAAGTCAGCGCTGACATATCCTGTTTGTCCATCATATGACACGAGGGCCCATCCGTTCTCCTCACTCACTAAAACCATCTCTGTTCCACTCTCAATCGTAAGTATGACTTCTGACTCTGTACTTGCTTCTGTTCTGAGGTTTACATTTGCAGTAGCTCTAACGTATACTTCCATAACAGGCTCCTCCACTGGTGGTGAAACCACGTAACTAGAATCCTCTGTATTCTGATCCACCTGCTCTTCCTGTTGCTTTGTCTCTTCCTGAAGCTGCTGCAATTCTTCTTCCAGCTTCGCCGCTTTTCTATGAGATGATACAATCATTATTACGGCTGTTATAATTACCACTAATGCCAGACACATGAATGCAAATATGATTCTGGCTATTATTACGTCTTTTCTATGGCTTGGTTTCATTTTTATCCCCTAACTTTCATCCTTAGTCCTATAAATTATAACTAACTTTCTTCTCAGTTACAAGGGATTATCTACTATAACCTGTGGATATTTTATCCAATATTCCTGTCACGTGGGCAATTGTCACGCCATAATTTGTCATAGGAACCCTGTGAGCCTTTGCTTTGTCTATTCGCGAAAGCACATACTTCCTGTTAAACATGCATGCTCCACACTGAATTATCAGATCATACTGGCTTGGATCATCTGGAAAATCTGTTCCACTTACTATATCCACCTGAAGCCCAGCCCCCACTCGTTTTCTAAGCATACTAGGAATTTTCACTCTTCCAATATCCTCTGTGAGAGGTGCATGAGTACAACACTCTGCAATAAGCACCCTGGACTCCTCTGTAAGTCCATCTATAGCCTTCGCTCCTTCCATATAATAAGGTAAATCACCTTTATATGCTGCAAACAGCACAGAAAATGACGTAAGCATACTCTCCTTAGGTTTGTTCTTGTATACAAAATCAAACACCTGGGAATCCGTGATTATAAGTTTTGGAGGTTCAACGAGCTTATCTAGCACCGCAGTGAGCTTGTCTGTTGTCACACTCATCACCAGACATTTTTTGTCCAAAAGCTCTCTTAATGTCTGTACCTGTGGAAGTATGAGTCGCCCCTTGGGTGCCTGTATATCCTGTGGCATAACTAGAAGCACCAAATCTCCCTCGTCTGCCAAATCTCCAGTAATATACTCTGCACCAAAATCCTCCGGCATCAATCTGGCTATAACTGATTTTACCTTTGATACTTCATCATCAATCCTAAGCTCTGCCTTTACGGATCCAGTTTCACCTTCGGCCTGTGGCTTTGCACAGCTCATTACGATTACTTCACTTTTTGTTTCTTCCCTCAATTTTTCTGCAAGGCTCTGGCTTTCCTCCGGATACAAATCAGCCTTATTCACCACAAATACTACTGGTGTCTTTTTGTCTCTAAAATGGTCACACCACTTAATCTCAGTGGACAGATTTTCAATGGTGTCACATCCTTCTACCACCATTATTGCTATATCCGTCTTCTCCGCTGCAAGCTTTGTCTTTTCAATCCTTGCCGCTCCAAGCTCTGACTCATCATCAAATCCTGCTGTGTCTATTATCACGCAAGGCCCCAGTGGATGAATTTCCATTGGCTTATACACTGGATCAGTGGTTGTTCCAGCAACGTTTGCCACGATAGATACACTCTGTCCCGTAATTGCATTTATAAAGGATGATTTTCCGCTATTCGTTTTCCCAAATATCCCTATGTGCAGTCTGTTGCTGCTTGGTGTCTCATTAAGCGTTGACATATTCTCCCTTTCTTTGATTTCTCAATAATCATTCATCATTTCTGGCATTTTATGTCTCATTATTACTTCATCACTTCTGACTTTTTATGCCTCATTATCACTTCATTTTCCCAGCTCTTTATACCGGTATTTACTCTCGGCATATAACAAATTTAGAAACGGAAATCACGCATACCGTCGGCAATGTCATGAATATGGTCATAGCAGGTCTGCTTAACCTTTGGATTTGTGATATTTTCAATTTCACGTTCAATAAGCTTCATACCAGCCTCTTTTGTCTCTGGAGCTGCATAGTCCTCCAAATATTCCTTTAGTGTCATTAAAGCATTCGGATGGCAACAATTTAATATCTGCATACTCTTGCACAATGCCATAAATCTGTCACCAGTTCTGCCCTCTCTGTAGCATGCTGTACAGAATGAAGGAATATAGTCCATATCAATAAGCCATTTTACAATCTCGTCAAGGGTTCTGTTGTCACTGACGTCAAACTGAGATGTATCCTCATCTCTGCTTATTTCCTCTCTGTCTTTATCCTCTGCGTATCCTCCAACTGACGTTCTTGAACCTCCTGAAATCTGTGAGATACCAAGCTCTAATACCTTTTCTCTTACCTTCTGCGATTCTCTTGTAGATATAATCATACCTGTATATGGCACTGACACACGTATAAGTGCTACTATTTTTTCAAATATCTCATCTGAAATTCCATTATCGAACTCGTCTGGATTGATGTCATCTGCCGGTCGTACTCGTGGTACGCTGATTGTGTGTGGTCCCACTCCATGGACTGCTTCTAAGTGTTCTGCATGCATGAGTATTCCTGCAAACTCATACCTGTACTGTTCCAGTCCAAACAATACACCAAGTCCCACATCATCAATTCCACCTTCCATCGCTCTATCCATAGCCTCTGTGTGCCATGCATAATCATGCTTCGGTCCCGTTGGATGAAGTTCTTCATAACTCTTTCTGTTGTATGTTTCCTGAAAAAGTATATAGGTTCCAATTCCTGCTTCCTTTAGCTTTCTGTAATTTTCCACTGTTGTTGCAGCGATATTTACATTTACTCTTCTGATTGAGCCATTTTTATGCTGTATGCTGTAAATTGTCCTGATACTTTCAAGTATGTACTCCAGTGGATTATTAACCGGGTCCTCCCCTGCCTCAATAGCAAGTCTTTTGTGTCCCATATCCTGAAGTGCAATTACTTCCTGGCGTATTTCCTCCTGTGTTAGCTTCTTACGTGGTATATGTTTATTCTTGGCATGATAAGGACAGTATACGCAGCCATTTACACAGTAATTCGATAAATATAATGGTGCAAACAGCACAATTCGGTTTCCGTAGTAGTCTTTCTTAATCTGGCGGGCAAGCTCATAGACTTCATTTAATTTTTCCTGGTTTTCACAGGCGAGAAGAACTGATGCCTCCCGGTGTGTCAATCCTTTTCTCTCCTTTGCCTTTGCAATAATTGCATCGATAACCTCCATGTTATCCTTATTTGCGTCTGCATATGCAAGAGTCTCTCTTATCTCCTCATCTGAGATAAACTCATCTGCTTTTAATGATTTTACATCGTACATATTTTCTATCTCCTTTCGTTTTTCAGTTGTCAATTTATTTACTTACTCACGTATTTTTTTATTGTTTCATGGTAATTGTGAATCACCTCTATCTACAGGGATTGTGTAGCCAATCTTTTCCATCCTGCTCTGCAGACAATTTTTGCACTCTGCTGCCTCGTCTCCAGTACATATCTTGTTGTCATACAATTCATACTTTTTTCTAACGCTTACTGGTGATAAATTCGGCATTACAACATTTGCACCTGCTAATATTCCTTTTTCCCTTCCCATTGGATGCATTGTTCCAAGAGCGGTTGTGGCTGGAAGCAATACCTTGGGATGAATAAGTCTTATGATTGATAAAAGCTTCAAGGTTTCTTCCAGAGTTCCTGCCTTTTCTCCTTTAAATGGTGTACTGTGCTGTGGTATGAAGGGACCTATTCCAACCATATGAGGTTGAAGCTCTTTTATAAATCTAATATCCTCGTACAATGTTTCCATTGTCTGTCCTGGTGACCCCACCATAAATCCTGCACCTACCTGGTATCCAATTTCTTTCAGATTCCACAGGCATCTTTTCCTATTTTCTAAGGAGAGCTCTGCCGGATGCAGTTTTCTATAATGACACTCATTTGCTGTTTCATGTCTGAGCAAATATCTGTCTGCACCTGCCTCAAAATACCTCTCGTAGCTTGCTCTGCTTTTCTCTCCGATTGACAGGGTTATAGCACAATCCTCATATATTTTTTTTATTTTCTTTATAAGCTTACAAATCCTGTCATCTGTGAAATATGGATCCTCTCCTCCTTGTAACACAAATGTTCTAAATCCCAGTTCGTATCCCATCTGACAGCATTCCATTATCTGTTCTTCAGTAAGTCTGTATCGTTCGGCCTCCTTGTTACTGCGTCTTATTCCACAGTAATAGCAGTCATTTCTGCAAAAATTTGTAAATTCTATAAGGCCTCTCACGTATACATTTTTACCATATATTGAATCTGTAACTTCCCTTGCTGTTGACGCAAGGTAGTCCATCTCCTCCTTAGAAGCTGTCTCCATTATCATTCTAAACTCCTCTAAGGTGATATCCTGCCTTCGCTTTACTTTATCTACTATCTCTCTTATATTCCCCATTATCCCTCCTCTGTTCCATACACATTTGAGTAAACCGTCTTTGCTGTAACTCCATCAAGACGCCCTATTTTGCCTGTCACTGTATTTATCACATCCTGAGGTGCATCTATTGCTATACTTATGATATTTACACCTCGTTTCTGATATGGGATACCCATTCTTCCAATTATGTATTTCCCATTCTCGTGTAAAATCTGATTCAATGTTTCCACCGATTCAGGCTTTTCCACTATTATTCCAATCAAAGCTACCCTTGTTTCCATCTATATCCTCCCATTAGTTTCTTATATCCATATATACAAACCGGCTTACTTTTGCCATACAGAAAATTACAAATCTACTACCACCATATAAGAAAAAGCTGTATCCGAAGATACAGCTTTTAAACCTGGGTACACTCCACCCCTG
>CAMFPD010000065.1 GCA_945971355.1 uncultured Lachnobacterium sp. | reverse complement strand
ACCAAGGTATACAGAGGGGACAAGGCAAGTTCTTTCCTTGAAACTATAATTGCAGATGTATCGGTTGATACAGAGAAGGCTACAATCTATTATAAGGTTTACAATAATCTAAGCACTACAATAGATAACCAGAGAACATCCATATCCGGAGTAGATGAGGATGAGGAAGCATTAAACCTGGTTAAATTCCAGAATGCATATAACATGAATTCAAAAATTATATCTGTTATGGCAGAGATGATAGACAAACTTATTAATGAGACAGGAGTATAATCCAGAAGGAGGCAATCGGATATGCGAATTACCAACAACATGATTATGGGAAATACAAAGACAAATATCAATGCTACAAAGCTGTTGGTGGATAAGTATAATACACAGATGACAACACAGAAAAAGATATCGAAGGCTTCAGAGGATCCGGTTATTGCCATCCGTTCCATGAGAATGGCCACAACTCTGTCACATCTGGGACAGTATGTGGATAACAATATTCCTGATGCCCAGTCGTGGTTAGATGTGACAGAGACAGCACTTAAGAATATGAAGTCAATTATCACGGATATTAGAACCCTGTGTGTTCATGGTTCTACAGACACACTGACTGCGGATGATAGAGATGCAATTCTTGATCAGCTTACAGCACTATCCCAGCAGGTGTATTCAGAGGGAAATTCCGACTATGCAGGCAGAACTATTTTTACAGGCTATTATACCTCCTCCAGCCTTACATTTATGAAGGATGACAAGGACATTAAATACGAGATAACTCAGAACTTCCAATACGAAGACCTACAGGAGACCAGATATTACACAAGTGGAGTAAAGGTTCCTTCTATAATTACAGATACTACAGCATCATGTACAACAGATGTGAAGGAAGAGAACTTTCAGAGAATACGTCTTGCTTATGGTGGTGTGACTAACGATGCTGATAAGCAGGCGAATCTTGTAATCAAAGATTCTAATGGTAATGATATTGGTGGATATACCATCAATTATCTGGACAGCGCATCAAAGTTTGATACTGCGGCAATGAAGGATTTGAAGGATAATCCGAATGATATATATTTCCTGGCAGATACTGGTGAGTTTGTATTTGGAGAGAATATCGCAAAGTCTGTTCAGGAAAATAGGTATAACATGAGTGTTACATACAACAAGACGGGATTTGAGGCGGAGGATGCAAGACCTGAATTCTATTATGATTGCAAGAATGTAACAGATCAGGGAAATATAGTTGAATACAAATTCGATGATCAACAGTATATCAAATACACTGTTGCAACAAAGACTGATGTAGCAGTAAATACATTGGCGTGTGATGTGTTTGACACCAGCATAAAGCGTGATGTGGATGAGATGATTAATATTGTTCAGAATGCAATCGGAGCACATGACAAGGTTGAGAAGCTTGAAAAAATGATGACAGAAGCCCAGTATGCTGATGAGGATTCCCAGAAGATACTTCAAAGCTATCTGGATGCGGCAAAACAGGAAGCCGACTATGCAGACGATAATCTCCAGAAGACATACGGTCAGTATATCTCAAACTGTGATAAGTATCTGGATAATGTAAATCTTGCAACAACCAAGGTGGGAAGCACAATGAGCAGGATATCATTGATTCAGACACGAGTGGAGAATCAGCAGACTACAATAGAGGAGCTTAAGTCAAACAATGAGGATAGAGATATCTCAGATATTATAATTGACTACTATGCAATGTATAACGCGTACCAGGCAAGTCTTACAGCTGCTTCAAAGATAGAGGAGCAGACATTGTTGAACTATATATAAAAATATAATGTAATCGCGGAGCGAAAAGGAGGATGGCCATGAAGGCAACAACAAGATTTTTTGGGGATATTGATATAGCAGATGATAAGGTTATAACTTTGGAAAAAGGGATGATAGGATTTCCAGATTTAAGAAATTTCGCACTTATATTCGATGAAGAAAAGGGCTTAGATAAATCAAAGATTATGTGGTTACAATCCATAGATGATGGAGATATCGCATTTCCTGTCATGATGCCAAATCTGGTGAAGGAAGATTATAACCCGGTAGTGAATTCAGAGATATTGTCACCACTTGGTGAATTGGGCGATGAAAATACTTTCATCCTTGTTACAGTAACTGTGCCTAACAATCCAAAGGATTTTACAGTGAATCTGAAGGCGCCAATTGTTATCAATACAGATAATAATAAGGGAATACAGGTGATTGCCGAAGAGGATTATCCAGTCAAGTACAAGGTATATGACCTGCTTCACAAAGAAGAAAAGGCAGGTGCATAGATATGTTAGCTTTGACCAGAAAAAAGGGTGAATCTCTCATAATAAATAACAATATAGAAATAACGGTGCTTGAGATAAAGGGAGATCAGATTAAAATAGGAATCAATGCACCAAAGGATGTGCCAATTTATCGTAAAGAGGTATATATGCAGATTCAGGAGGAGAACAAAGCTGCAACAACCGCAGTAGGTCCTGATGCATTAAAGGATTTGTTTTAATCGTTATTAACTATTTGTGGTTATATTCCGATATAGTAGTTGAGGATGTTTGCTAGCACATTTACAAGGAGGTAGACCCATGACAATGTTAGATGGTATTAATGGTGTTGACAAAGTATATCAGGCAAATACAGTGACAGCTCACACCGAGGCAGGGAAGCTTACAGTGGCTGAAAATGAGATGAATACTGATAATTTTAACACTGCCCAGTCTGTTGAAGACGTGAATAAGGCACAGAATAATGGTTCAGATAATCAGGTGGCTGTGCAGAATGAGAAAATAAAGAAGGCAGTGGAAGATATCAATAAGAAATCATCAAATTCTGAGGCTATTTTTGGAATCCATGATGCTACAAACAGAGTTACAATTAAGATTATTGATAAGACCACAAGAGATGTGATTAAGGAATTTCCGCCAGAGAAGACACTCGATATGATAGCCAAGGTATGGGAAATGGCGGGACTTATGGTAGATGAGAAGCGCTAGGAGGGATAATTATGCCAATTAGAATTACAGGAATGAATTCTGGAATGGACACAGAAGCAATCATTCAGGAAATGATGAAGGCTTATAGAACAAAATCAGAAAGTATAGAGAAAAAGAACACAAAGCTTACATGGACCCAGGATGCATGGAAAGAGTTGAACACAAAGGTGTATAGCTTCTATACCAATATTTCCAGTCTTAGATATTCAAGTGCATATTCTCTGAAGAAGAGTACAGTATCAGATTCGACAAAGGCAACTGCTACCGCATCAGGAAATGCAGTAATAGGTTCACAGAAGCTCAATGTTATATCCACCGCTCAGTCCGCATATCTGACAGGAGCAAAGCTGGATGATGATACAAGTAGTAGTAGTACACTAAGAGAACTGGGATATACAGGCGCAGATACAAGCATCAATGTGAAGATGGGCGATGGTACAACCAAAGAGGTAACAGTATCAGCCAATGACAAGCTCTCAGATGTGATGAACAAGTTCAGGGATGCAGGAATTAATGCAAACTTTGATGAAGGAAATAAGCGTATATACCTTAGTGCAAAGACATCAGGTGCGGCAGGTGATTTCGAACTGGAGGGCGCAGACAGCAATGCCAGTGATTTGATTGATATGTTAGGTCTTAATACAGCACCATCTGATCCGAATGCGGAAGCAGCCGTTAAACTGGATGGAAAAGATGCTGTGATAAAGCTCAATGGGGTGGAGTATAGGAACACAACCAACAGCTTCTCAATCAACGGACTTAATATTACAGCTTTAGCAGTGACCGGAGATAGGGATGAGGATGCCATAACAGTATCTACATCTACTGACTCGCAGGCTATTTATGATAAGGTGAAGGAATTCCTCACAGATTATAATAGTATTCTGAAGGAGATGAACACACTCTACAATGCGAGTTCGGCAAAGGGATATGAACCACTCACAGATGATGAGAAAGATGAGATGAGTGATACCGAGATTGAAAAGTGGGAGACCAAGATTAAGGATTCATTACTGAGAAAGGACTCCACACTGGGAACACTAATTTCCTCTATGTCAACATCTATGACGAAGGTGTATGAGGTCAATGGAAAGAAAATGAGCCTGTCGACCTTTGGAATATCTACACTTAGCTATTTCACTGCACCGGATAATGAAAAGGGTGCATATCATATAGACGGTGATTCAGATGACTCCAATACGTCAGGAAATACCGACAAGCTTATGGCTGCTATCAATAACGATCCTGATTCAGTGGTAGACTTTATGAAACAGCTTGCTACAGATTTGTATGGTGCTATTGATAAGCAGATGAAATCTACAACACTTAGCTCTGCATATACTATATATAATGATAAACAGATGAAGAGCCAGCAGACAGAGTATGAAAAGCTGATTAAGCAGTGGGAAACCAAGATTTCAGAGAAGGAAGACTATTACTACAAGAAGTTTGCGGCTATGGAAAAGGCTTTGGGTACATTGAACCAAAGTTCAAGCTATTTAAGTGGAATGTTAGGATAGTTTGATCGTAGGGAGGATATACAAGAATGGTAAACGGATACGCGGCATACGCAAATAGCAAAATAATGACAGCATCACCAGCTGAGCTCACACTCATGTTATATGATGGTGCAATCAAATTTTGCAATATTGCCATAGTAGCGGTTGAAAAGAAGGATATAGAAAAAGCTCATAACAATATAACAAAGGTTCAGAATATAATCTCAGAATTTCAGGCAACCCTTGACCACAAGTACAAGGTGGCAGAGGATTTTGATAATGTGTATACATATCTGAAGCAACGTCTTGTGGAGGCGAACATCAAGAAGGATAAGGAAATCCTGGAAGAGGTGCTTGGACATTTGCGTACCATGAGAGATGCATGGAAGGAAGTAATGAGCAAGACCGCAAATGGTACAAAGGTTAGCGCGTCTTAGTGCACAGGAGATATTATGTCGGAAAAATATATTGATATATTGCTGCAGAGTTTAAGAAAAAAAGAACAGGTATTAAATGAAATAATACGACTGGATGATGTGCAGAAGGCGCAACTGGAGAATGAGATGTGCTCTGTGGAGGACTTTGACCAGACGGTGGAAGCAAAATCAAAGTGCATAGAACAGCTGGAACAGTTAGACAGTGGATTCCAGAAGGTGTATGACAGAGTATCAGACGTGCTGAAGGCTGACAGAGACACCTACAGTGAAGAGATACGTCAGATGAAGGAGCTTATTCGTGTGATTACTGATCTCAGTGTGGAGATTCAGGTGCAGGAGGCTCGCAACAAGGAGCTGATGACGCTCAAATTCTCCGATGTGAAGAAGAAGACCAGGTCACTTCGGACAAGTGGGAAAGTGGCGAATCAGTATTATGAGAATATGCAGAAGCTTAGTAATGTAGAGCCGCAGTTTATGGATAATAAACAGTAGAGAAAATCGGGACTTTTCGAGAAATCGGAGAGTCCTTTTTTATATAATATAGCCCCCAAAAATTTTTTTTGAAAAAATTTGGAAAAAGACTAAAGTAATAAAATAACAGACCGATATAATAAGTGTAACAACCAAAGAGTTGTGAATTTCCAGAGTGTTGGTTAACCTAGGGACCAATATAATGGAAGAATACTACAACACATGCATCAAGGAAGATGCAGTTAATTCAAGGAGGAAAAATATTATGGCAATGGTAGTACAGCACAATTTAACAGCAATGAACTCTAATCGCCAGCTTGGTGTAACAACAAGCGCACAGGCTAAATCATCTGAGAAGTTAGCTTCTGGTTACAGAATCAACCGTGCAGGAGATGATGCTGCAGGTCTTAAGATTTCAGAGAAGATGAGAAGCCAGATTCGTGGTCTTGATAAGGCTTCTTCAAACGCACAGGATGGTGTATCTCTTATTCAGACAGCTGAAGGTGCTTTAAATGAAGCTCACTCAATTCTTCAGAGAATGAACGAGTTAGCAGTTCAGGGTGCTAATGACACAAACCAGTCAATTGACCGTGAAGCTATCAATGAGGAGTTAGATGCATTAACAAAAGAGCTCGACAGAATTTCTGAGACAACACAGTTCAATAAGCAGAATTTATTAGACGGAACATTCTCAGAGAAGAAACTTCAGGTTGGCGCAAATGCAAATCAGAACATTGAGATTACTATTGATGCTATGAATGCAAAGGCTATCGGTCTTAGCAAGACAATTATTGCAAAGCAGAGTGGATATTTTAAGGCAACAGGTTTAAAGACAAGCAGATATAAAACATCTGGTTCTGTTAGAAAGAGTATTGGTAGTGTTGCAGCTAAGAATGCAACTGTAAAGAAACTTGCAAATGGTGGTATTGATGGTTCTGGAATGGGAACAGTTAAAACATCATTCGCAGCTAGTGGTTCATTAAAGACTTGTATAGCAAAGATTGCTTCACAGGCTGCTGTTATCAAAGTTAAGAATTCTGTGGCTTCTCAGTCTTTCACTGGAGCAAGAGTTGACAATTATGAAATTGCAAATGCTACAATTACTAAGATTCAGGATGCAATTAATAATGTATCTAGCCAGCGTTCAGCACTTGGAGCATTACAGAACAGATTAGAGCACACAATTGCAAACCTTGATAATGTATCAGAGAATACATCATCAGCAGAGTCACGTATCCGTGATACAGATATGGCTTCTGAGATGGTTAACTACAGCAAGAATAACATTCTTGCACAGGCAGGACAGTCAATGCTTGCACAGGCCAACCAGTCTACTCAGGGTGTATTATCATTATTGCAGTAAAATCAAAGTCTACAATTGAAAAAAGGGATTGGCGTATGTCAATCCCTTTTTTTGTAAAGAGATGTGAGGCAGATATGGAAGAGAAAAAAAAGAACTATCGGGAAGCAGCATGCCAGATAAAAAATATTTGTGATGCTATGCTTAAAAAAGAAAACTATATGGATAAAATGCCAGAATGTATTACTTCAATTAATCATGCAATAATGTCGCTAATAGAGGAAACGGGAGGCGATGCATCGAATATATTGCAGGTGCTAGAAGACATGATGTATGGAATGAGTCAGCAGGACGAAGTCTTTCTGCTGGATGTTCTTCGTTTTGGTATATTGCCTTTGCTTGAAAAAGGATAACTGTGTATTTGCGGACGGAGGATAGCTATGAACTGCGAAATATATGAAAAAAACATGAAAAAAATCCGTAATAAGTACCCTAATTGGGCGGATTTTATTGAAAATAAGAAATATACAACTGATTATACAATCTATGTGGAAAGTGACTGTGCGTATGATGGTAGCACAATTTTTCGTGTTTCACATGAAGGAAAAATTTTATATTTGAATGGAAAGTATAATCCTGCTTATGCTGGAAAAGACTGGTTAAAGCAGATTGAAAAGATAGATGATTTTGCAACTGTGATTATAATAGGAATCCATGATGGAATTCATATTAAAAATATATTAAAAGAGGTAAAACCAACTAACAATATATTAGTGTATGAACCTTCTATTGAAATTTTTTTAAAGGCTTTACAGGAAGTAGATTTAACATTTTTATTTGAAGAAAATATACCAGTTGGGATAATTGTAGATGGAATAAATGAGAAGGAAATGCAATCATATCTTTATACAATGATAAATTATGATAGTATGACCATGTTGAAAATATATCTTTCGGATAATTATCATAAGCTATTTCCTAAAAAAGTAAAAGAATTTGTAGATAGTGTCAAAAAATATGCTTTTGATATTGAAAAGAACTGGAACACAGTTGTGCGATATACTAATGTAAATGCAGAAAATGTGTTTACTAATTGTAAATATATGTATAATGGATATAGTATTGGTTCTTTGGAGAATATCGTTCCGAAAGATGTTCCAACAATCGTTGTTTCAGCAGGTCCATCCTTAAATAGAAACATTTTAGATTTGAAGGATGCTGTGGGAAAAGCTAATATTATTGCGACAGATACTGCGATGAAGCCATTGCTTAATGCTGGTATTATTCCTAATTTTTTTGTGGTGGTGGATGGCTTAAAGCCGGGGACCTTGTTTGAACACAAAGATATATCGAAAGTTCCAATGGTTACAATGAATGCAATTTCGACAGCACCAATGAAAATTCATAAAGGAAAAAAATTTTTTTATGCTAGTGATTGTGCTTTGGAAAATGAAATTATGCAAAATGCATATGAAAAGGATCCACAAACTGTGATAATACCTAGCCTTGCCAGCGGAGGTTCTGTTGCTAATTCTGCTTTTTCGTTGGGGATATATATGGGATCAGAGACCATTATATTGGTTGGGCAGGATCTTGCGATGACAGGTAATAAGACGCATGCAGATGGAACATTTCAAGAAAAGATGGATAGTATTGATATTAATAGTGAAGAATACTTTGAAATTGAAGCTATTGATGGGGGGAAGGTATTGACTCGTCTAGATTTTAAAATGTATTTGGAGTGGTTTGAGGATCAGATTAAGGAGCGGAGTGATATTCGTGTTATTGATGCAACTGAAGGGGGAGCAAAAATCCATGGTTCAGAGGTAATGTCTTTAAAAGAAGCAATCAGAAAATGTTGCAAAAAGCAGTTTAGTGTAAAATATCGAGTGTCAAGAATACCACAAATGTTAGGGAATGTCGGAAAAGAAGAAATTCTGAAGATTTTCGAGCAATCGCCTAAGAAACTCATGGAAGTCCATAAGAAATCTATAAGTGGGGTACACCAATATGAAAAACTTGAAAAATTGGCAAGGAAGAAACAATATACTCGAAGTGAACTCGAAAAATTGATAAAGCAGATTGGAAAGACTAACAAGTATATGGAAAATGATTACATGGCTCAAGTTGTGAATGACAGTCTTAAGGGGATTGAATTAACAATGCGACCTAGTATTTATCACACAAAAGAAGATGAAAAAGATGAGATGTTAGATATTGCTCAAAATGGAAAATTTATGATGCAGGCTATGGCATATGCAGCAGATGAATTAATGGAATTAGCAAAAAAAACTATGGTATCTTTTTCAGAAAAGACACGAATAAAACAGAGGAAGAGAGAAAGTATACATGGCACAAAATTATGAGATGGAGATTCTCGCTCAACCCAATATTTATACCAATCAGAATAGAACTATAAAATTATTTTTTTCTGAACCAGAGAAGGGAGCAGATAAGGATACTGGTATGTTACTACTTTTGGCGGGATATGGAGGAAGTGCAACATCCAATGTATATGCAAAAATGCGTCAATTATTCGCAGATGCATATAATTTGTTTACTGTTCAATGTGATTATTTTGGGTATGAATATATGCAAAATAGTAATCCAGAAGTGATTAGTACAGAAATGATAAAGAATACCTTGTCAGATGCAGAGTTAGATTTATTACAGAGAGATTATGATAAATATTCACACATTTTAAGCGGAAAAATTTTTTTTCAAAACGTAGACTTGAATGAAACTAGAGATAGTTTTAATGATATGGGGTTGATGCAAGCGATTGATAATTTGCGTGCAATGAAAGTTGTAATTGATATTGTGGAAAGTAATGGATATAAAGTTAATCCTAATAGGGTATATGCATATGGATTTTCTCATGGTGCATATTTGGCGTATTTATGTAATGCCTTTTGTCCTGAGTTGTTCACAGCAATTATTGATAATAGTAGTTACCTTACACCATACTATTTAGATCATTTTAGGGAGAGCGCAGGTCTTAAAGACGGAATTAGAATAGATCAGATTATTTCGTATAAAGCATCTGAATTTTTACAAGATTTTGAAATTCTAAATCTACCATATCTGTATGAACAGTTTTCAAATCGGTCGCAAATTATTTGTTTTGCTGGTGAGAAAGATCATATGACTCCATTGGAGAAAAAGAAAGCCTTTTTAAATCATGTGGATAATACAATAGTTGAAACAATAACAGATTCTCGAATTGACAAGGTGTGTTTTCATTCGACATTTCATGGTATGGGGGCTGATTTTGTAGAATTATTTAATTATGCATATGGAAAATATCTTGCATCTGAGAAAACGAAAAATAAAAAAAGAAAAGCTAAGTTTAAATATGAAAATGTGAAATATAATACTTCAAATTTTCAATACGAAGTACGTTGGGAAGATGGTATTCCAATGCTGTATTGTGAAAAAATAATATAGTATTTGATTATGACACGTTTTAAAGGGTGGTCAGTTAGACCAAATGTCATTAAGTTAACATGATGAATTAAGATCTCAGTATTACAAAAAAATACGGATAATCAAAGTTCTTGAGGGTTTGCCAAACTTGTTGAGGGTCTTTCTTGAGGGTTTGGCATAAAAAATAGCATAGTTGTTGAGGGTTCTTCGTGAGGGGCTG
>CAMFPD010000064.1 GCA_945971355.1 uncultured Lachnobacterium sp. | reverse complement strand
CAGTTTTTATTTTACTATGACTCACGAATCATCTGGCGTGGCTCCACCTTTCTGATTCTGACAGACATAATACTCGATGCAACAAGTGATGTCACGGTAATGATTGCGATGGTTATAAGCATTGATAACATACTCTTTTCCATATCACAGCCTCTTATTCCACAAAAGGCCAGGCAGGTCGAAGTAAGTGAATCAAATGTAAAGTATGATACAATTACCCCAAGTATTGCTCCTACAAGAGCTATAGGTACATAATTCATAATCACTCTGGTCATAAGCTGTCCTGTAGTAAAGCCTAATGCTTTCTCCACACCCATATTGATTTTCTCCTGATTTAACTTCATTCTAATCACAAGAAACAGAATAACCACAATGATAAGCACTGTACATATATTAAATACCACACACAGAATTCCTAAAGAATCTGCAATCGGATCACAGGTTGACTTAATAATCTGCTCTTCATTAATTACCTCAAGTTGTGGATACAATTCATGAATCTTATTCTCCAATGTGGAAAATTCAACATTGTCATTTGTATATATCATTAATACACCCGGATTAATAGTGTCATTCACACGATGGATTCCATCAAATGTCATAACAGCCTTTTTGCCCAGATATTCAATGTGCTGTGTGATACCAACGACCAGATACTCTTTTGTATTATCTGCACTGTTAACCTGAATCATATCTCCAAGTTCAGCACCTAATTTCTCACTAATTGGACGACTGATGGCAATTTCATTATCATAAAGTGGATAACGCCCCTCCACGATAGTTCTTACTTTTATTTTGTCAGTATCTTCCCAATAATCAACAGAGTAACTCTCCTCAACCTCACCTTTACTAAGCTTCATGGTATTGGACATGAAATAATTCACCTGCTCCACTCCATCTATATCAGATATATCTTCTCCAACCTCATGTATATCTAAATCCTCTGGAATCTGAATCTGTGCAGAAGCTCTCTCCATTCCTACCAGCTGAAGCAGATTATCCTGCGAATAGACAAAGTTCTCATATAAGAATAATCCTGAACTACAGGCAATTGCTAAAACCATAATCATAATGCAGATTGCAATACTTTTTCTCTTCTGATTTAATATGCCTTTTATACCCAAAGCCATACTAAGTGGGAGGAAGGTTTTATCCATAGGAATGTGATTCTTACGAAAATTGTGTGTTTTTACTCCTCCTCGTAATGCATCAAGGATAGATATTTTTCTATAGCCTCTCGCCTCAATATATGTTGCCAGCAAAATAAATAAAAGAATTGTTATACCAGTAATAGACGCACTTTTTACATCAAATCTCAACTGCCATCTGACTCCAATGGAAGATGCCACAACTTCACCTACAAGCTTTGTAAAAACTGGAGATACAGCAAGCGCCAGTCCAATACTAAATAGTGACACAAAAAGACTTTCCAACACAGTAGCAAAAATCAATTGATTGGTAGTAAACCCTGATGCCTCCATTATTCCAGTGTTTGTCATATTCTGTTCAATAGAATTCTGAATACTAAAGCATACTATAACAATTGCAACAACAAGAATAATCAATGCAAATACCACTAAAATTGCCATAATTATATTGGCTGTAAGAGAATCTCCAAACCTCATCGTCTTATAGTTTACTGAAAGATTATAATACTGCTGATACTCTGGAACCTTCTTCTCCAAAGCTGCTGTAATGTCCCCTTCCAGTGCTTCTGTGTCAGTACCGGAAACTGATTTCACTCGAAATATTGTATTATGAATCATCTGCTCACTCATTTTCTCATACATTTCAGGAGCTGCCTGCACATGGAAAATTGCGATATTAGTAGGAGTAGCAAAGAGAATATCCTCCATGAATCCATAAATCTCACATTCATAAACAGAATCATTTACCTTAATACTAATTATTTCTCCTGTCTCATATCCCTTTGCAACATGAAGATAATAAGGCAAAATAATAGAATTATCTTTTATCTTCTCACCCTTTTGCAAAATCTCTGGTGTAAAAAATTCACTCTGTAAGTCCATATCCTCCACCAGAAAAGACATTTCTTCTTTTTCATCACTGCCTCTCCAGTACTTACCACTAAAGGCAAAGTAAGACTCATTAACCTCTAAACTTTCTACCCCATCTACACCTTTAATCTGTTTCTCCATGCCCTTTACATCCTGACACTGTGTAGCGATTAAAACATCTGCACCATTATTCTGGTTGTTAACAGCATCTAAAACCGGCATCAGATTAGTAAACACAGAAAGTCCAATATACATCATAATAGTTGCAACTGCTATAAGAATAAACATTGCAACAGTATCACCTTTTTTCTTTTTAAGCCCATTGATGGCCAGCATGCAATACTTCATACTACCACCCCATTTCTGTCAGGAAATTGCGAAGCTTATCGTGACGTTCCTGATCATTATGGCGATACTTTCCAAGCTTGAGTTCATCGATAATCACTCCATCCTTAAGATATAAAACACGATTACCTCTTCTGGCTGTTTTCATATCATGAGTTACCATAACAATACTCTGTCCCTCATTGTTTAACTGTGTCAGCACGTCAAGCACCTGTTCTGTACTGGTAGAATTTAATGCGCCAGTAGGCTCATCTGCAAAAAGTATAGCTGGCTCATTAATGATAGCCCTAATCATAGCAATACGCTGCTGCTCTCCTCCGGACAACTGTGTTGGGAATTTCTTTAATATATCTTTGTTAAGTCCCATCTTCTCCACAAGCTCTTCAGTTCTTTTTACAAGTTCCTTTTTATTCTTGTTCACCAGCAAACCACAAATCACGATATTGTCCAAAATACTCATTGTGTCATTCAGATAATTCTGCTGGAATACGAAACCACAGTTTTTTCTGCGAAAAATGGCAAGCTTATCATTACTGTATTTTGTTATCGCCTCGCCTCTGTAAGAAATCTCTCCCAGTGTCGGACGGTCTATACCGGAAAGGGAATATAGCAATGTGCTTTTTCCTGAGCCGGAATTTCCCATAATTACTGTATAATCACCTTCCTCAATAGTTAAATTTAAATTACGCAATACATGCTGTTGTACAGTTGCATTGGAAAATGTCTTACATAAATCTCTTGCTTCTAGAATTGTATTCATTTCGATCCTCCTTCATTTCTCTTGATGAAACACATTCTAGACCTTTTTTTCATCTAAGTCTTTTCCTGTTTCTTCTGTAATTCTTATCTGTTTCTTAACTGACCGATTATTTATATATTATTGCATATCTACTGTAGACTTGCGAAGAAATAGTTCTACAACAAATCCATTGTCATTATAACAGTTCATCTGCCCTTCCATTTTTTCCATAAACATTTTGGTCAGATACAGACCAAGGCCTGAACCATTCTCTCCTGCCACATTGCTGCCTCTATAGAATTTCTCTGAAACCTTGGCTAAATCCTCCTCTGGAACGCCGGGACCATCATCCTTTATTCTAATCAATATTCCATTATCCCTCTGTGAATAGGATATATGTACATCTGTTTTGGCATATTTCATTGCATTATTCACAATGTTATCAATCACCTGTACCATACGAAGCTTATCCATCCAAAGGAGACAATGGGGAATTTGATTTTCTATATGAATATTTCCGTACACCTGAAGTTCCTTAAACATCTCATCAATGCAGGTTGATAATTCCTCCTGAGGTTCCACCTTAAGCACCTCAAGTTCCTCCAATGTGGCATGAAACATATTATTTATAAGCTGTTCAACTACATCAGCCTTCTTTTCTATCAGTTGAACCTTATCATGTAATTCTAAGCCACCAATTCCTTCACTCTTTGCAGACTTAACCTCTATCACTTCACAGGCCGCTTTAATTGTAGCTATTGGAGTCTTGATATCATGTGACAGCTCCGCAACCAATTCCTTCTTGCTGACATTGGCCTTATACTCATTTTCCTTCGCCCTCCGCAGTTCCTCACGCATTATGTCAAAGCTTTCTGTAAAAACACCAAAATAATTGGATTTTGTCATGGATAGCGGCATATCAAGGTTTCCTCTTGCCACCTCTCCCGCAAAATTCTTAAGCTTATGAAAAGGTCTCACATATCCCATATAGAAATACACAAACAGTACCATACCAAGAAGCCATATTGCACTGATTGCAACTAGCACGATGTGCATCAAAGCTTCCTTCTGCTCTTCAAAATTGATTGTGGTGTTTACAAAACTGATTTTAGCTAAAAGCTTACCATCATGTTCATAGTCTAAAACCACATCCCCTTTTTTCAAGCACTCCATAAGTCTGGACTGATAATCCGAGTCATCATAGAAAAGGATTGTACATTCATATTGATTTTCTAATTCTTCTGAAATCTCTTTCCAATTCTCTCTTGAACTATCATCAAGTATCGCTTCAATTTGCTTAAAAGAGTTATTTACTTCTACCATATCTAATTGTTCTGCCGATATTTTATTAATTGTAAAAAAAGACAACACTCCAAACAGCAGAATTACTGCTGTATAGAATATTGCCATTGTCCTCATTTTCATATCTTTAACATATACCCCGTTCCCCAAATTGTCGTAATCATTTCCGGTTCATTTGGGTTCTTTTCCAATTTTTCCCTTAATTTTCTAATATGAACATTGAGCGTACCATCACTGAAAAAGGCATCACCCCACACCTCCTGAAACAAGTTCTCCTTTGTGACAATTGTGTTCCTATGCTCATACAGACACTCAAGCAAACGAAATTCCCTTGCCTTTAGAGGAATACATTTTCCGTCCATATGCACCGAAAATGTATCCCTGTCCAGAGATAAAATCTCCTGATTTTGATTATAAGCTGTTGAAGCAGACATTCTCTTAAGCATAACCCGAACCTTTGCCAATAAAATACTTAAGGTGTATGGCTTTTTGATATAATCATCCCCGCCTATCTGTAATGCGGTGAGCATATCATCATCACTTTGTCTGGCACTGATAAACAGGATTGGCAAATCCGAATTTTCACGTATTCTCTTGCACAGTACAAAACCACTATCCTGCTGCAAATTAACATCCAGCAGTAGCAAATCTATAGTGTTTTCCTTCATGAATTCATCATACTCTGCAACAGAACCCACGTATGCACAGGACACATCAAACATCTGAAAATACTCACATGTCATCTGTGCAAGTTCTAATTCGTCATCGACAATTAAGCATTGATAATGCATGGCTTCTCCTCAAAAACATCTTATATCTCTCTCATTTCATACTCTGTATCTTCGTCTATCATTTGAATCATAATATCTGCAAATGTCGGGTCGAACTGAGTTCCTTTTCCCTGTAATATTTCCTCCCGAACAACCTGCTGAGGTAAAACATCTCTGTAGCTTCTTCTGCTGCTCATGGCATCATAAGCATCTGCAACAGCAATTATTCTGGCTTCTTCTGGAATGTTGTCCCCTGATAAACCGTCTGGATAGCCTCCGCCGCCATACCTTTCATGGTGCCATCTTGCACCTGTTGCAAGAGTCGGCATCTCTTTAATCTTATCCAGAATTCGTGCTCCCATAACTGGATGCTGCTTTATCAAGGCATATTCCTCATCATCCAGCTTTGATTGTTTATTAATCACATCATCAGGCACACCAATTTTTCCAATGTCATGCAAAATTCCCATCATATAGATATCACTTTGTCTTTTCTCAGAATACCCATACCTTTTTGCAATCTCTCTTGAGTACATTGCCACTCGGCTGGAATGACCATTAGTGTAAGCATCTTTTGCGTCAATTGCTTCAGCAAGAGCGCGAATGACATTAAACATCAATTTCTTATTTTCTTCTGTCTTTTTATCTACCTCCTGAGCCAGATTTCTCTGAAGGCGAATCAAATCAATACTATGTCTTACTCTAAGTGTTAATACCTCAGGAACAAATGGTTTCTTAATAAAGTCCATAGCACCAAGCTGTAATCCCTTTGTCTCCGCTTCCTTGTCCTCACTTGCTGTCAGAAAAATAACTGGTGTTTTTTCCTTATCACCCTCCTGAACACGCAGTTTTGTCAATGTTTCAAAACCATCCATTTCAGGCATTTTTATATCTAGTAAGATCAAATCCGGATATCCATTTTCTCTTACAAAATCAAGCAAAGCCTGCCCTGACTTAAGTGCCGTCACACGCATATTGTTATTACTCAAAATATGCCCAGCCATCTTAAGATTCATTGTATCATCATCTACTACAATTACCCAATCTGCCATTGCTTTATCCTCCAGTGTTTTAATTCATAATTCCTCTAATATCGTTGATTAACTCCTCGTATTCTCTAATCAGCGCTGGATGATGCCCCTCTATATATGCAATATCCGATTGTCCAGCAGCCTCTTCCAAACATCTCGCTTGTTCAGAAAGCTTCATTACACCTATGGTCTTAGATGTGCTTTTTAATGCATGTACTGAAGTCTGATAATTTAACCAGTTTTTTTCCTGATAAGATTTTTCTAAATCCGCCCTCTTTTCCTCATAAGCTTCGGAATAATCCTTCAACATATCTACATAAAATGCTTCATCACCACCACAGTAACACAAACCATCATCAACTGCAATTCCTAACATTCTCATTTGTTCTACTGTTCCTGTCACTGACTGTGTTTCACTATCTGATGGAGCAAATTCTATTGGTGCAAATTCCATAATCTCATCGTCTGATGTATGTACCCCCTCCATTTCATCAGCTGAATCTAATGTATTTTTTGTCTCTTCTGTATTCGCACTATCCTTGTCTCTCCAAGACACAATTTCATCTGGCAAATATTTTTCCAGTTTTTCCTCGAGTTTTTCAACTTCAATAGGTTTTGACAGATAATCATCAAATCCAGCTTCCAGATATCGTTCTTTTGCTCCTACCACAGCATTGGCTGTAAGTGCAATGACTGTTGTATTATCTGGCACAAGATTTTCTTCTTTCAATTTTTCGAGAGTTTCAATACCATCCATTTTAGGCATCATATGATCCAAAAAGACTATATCATATGTATTTTTTTCAATCATTTCAATAGCTTCCATTCCTGACGATGCCTGGTCTGGAACGATTCCATTCAACTTCATGAGGTTCCTTGCCACCTTCAGGTTCATCGCATTATCGTCCACCACAAGAATTCTGGCATCTGGAGCATAAATATGTCTTACATTTTCAGAAATTTCCTTGCTCCTTTCCAGTCTCTGACAATAATCACCAATTGGCTGTGAATCTACTATTGATTGCTTAATTCTAAAGGAGAATTCCGAGCCCTCTCCATATGCACTTGATACGTGTAATTCACTGTCCATCATTGAAAGCAATTTTGTAACAATAGACATTCCCAGACCAGTTCCCTCGATATTTCTATTTCGCTTCTCATCCAGTCGTTCGAAGGATTCGAAAAGCTTATCCATATCTTCTTTCTTGATGCCTATACCGGTATCTTTAACCATCACATCAAGATATACAAAATCTCCATCCCTGTCACCAACCTTTATCGATAATGTAACAGTTCCCTTTTCTGTGTATTTCACCGCATTTGTCAGCAAATTCATAATTACCTGTGTAATGCGCACATCATCTCCAAATAAATAGGATGGTATGTTTTCATCTACATTTATAATCAACTCTAATGACTTATCGTTTGCACGGTCTGCAATCGAGTTAACCAGATTATTTATAATGGATGCCACGTCATACTTAACTGGAATGATTTCCATCTTACCGTCTTCAATCTTAGAAAAATCCAAAATGCTGTTAATAAGAGATAACAGAGTCTTTCCTGCTTCACGTATATTTGTCGCGTAGTCAAGAATATCCTCATCCGAGGCCTCACGTAGTATCATCTCATTCATACCCAGCACAGCATTAATTGGTGTACGAATCTCATGTGACATTTGTGCCAGAAATTGACTCTTTGCTTTTCCTGCTGCAATTGCTGCATCAGCAGCCTCCTTCATTTGCAGATTTGTCTCATCCTGCCAGCGAATCATATTAGTCAGCAAACGGTAAACCAAAATAATACATGTTAAAAAGGTAACAACACAAATTAATCCATATAGAAAAACCCTTCCGTAAATTGTCCATATGTCAACCACAACATAAACCATAAAATATGACATATCGTTTCTTGCTGCAATGAGCATTTTGTAACTGTTATCATAGTCTTTAAAAATTGTTGTACTTACACCATCTGCCTTTATTTTACCATATGGTAATTCTGATATGTTTGTCTTTCCTTCCTGAGTCATCTGATAACTGCCATAAGGGTGATTAATAATATCTCCCTCTGTATCTACAAGGAATGCATAACCGGTATCCGAATAGCTGTCTCCCAAAATCTGTACCAGCTTATCCATGAAGAAATCAATTCCAAAAATACCAAGGAAGTCACCTGTCTTGGCGTCATATACCCGCTCAGAAATTGTTACACAATAACCACCTGTCTGCTCGTCAAAATAAGGTGCAGATATACTCCATCCACTTTCTGATGCTAGAGTGTCTATATACCACTGTCTCTCCTCAACGTGCCAGTCAGCATCAGGTTCCCATCCATTATTCATATACACAGTATGCTTGAGAATAGGATTTGTCATATAGGTTACTGAAATTTCCGGATACTGCACCGTAATTTGATTTAGAAATTCAACCGTTGCTTCATAATCCTCCAGTAACTCCGGATGGGTAGAAATAACACTGACAAACATATCCAGAATGCTTTTTTGTGTATTTATCCATTCAGATAGCTGAAACTCATATTTCTCAGCCTCGCTCTGTAAAAGCTCATCTCCCCATTTAAGCGAAGAAGACACATTGGTGTAAAGGCTGATTAACATGACCACAACCATGAATAACAAAATAACCGTTCGAAAACGCTTGTTCATTCCCATGGTTTTAACTGTTTTTTCTTTTCTTTTTTCTTTATTTTCTGTTTGAACGATGCTTGAATATGAGATAATCTGTCCTATCATTTCAGACAGTCTCTCTCCTGCCACATGTATGCGCGACATCTCCTCTGCATAATCCACTATATGCTCTGCATTTCCCTTGCTGGAGCTATCCAGAATTTTTGCAAGTGGCTCTCTTAGTTCCCCTGTGATATCATTCAGAAATTCTTCTTTGGATGCAAGTGCCCCCTCCAAATTCTTCTGACTCTTTACCATGAATGTGTAAAGTATAATAATCACAACAAATAATACGATTGAAAGCAATGCCGTGGCAATCAGCTGAATATATGAATTGCGATATAAATCCCAGTCACCTTCACTAACAATCAGATACCATCCATTTCCAGATTTAGTAGCAAACAAATTATCATATAGATAATCCGCCTTAATTCTGGCAGTTGCCACCCCATCTGTAGTTTTTGAAAGTGACCATATACCAACATAGTCTGGCAGAGCATTTATAAGCTTTTCCCCAATTAATGCTTCATTCGCACAACCTGCGATAATGCCTTCATCCGTTATAATTACGGCATTTCTGGATCCTGACTCATACATCTGGGTAATATGCCCCTGTATATTTTCCATAGTGTAATCAATACCCAGAACTGTTTCACCATCTCCCAGCATAACAGAGACAGTGTAACAGATGTTGCCTGTCATAGCGTCCTGATAAGGTGCTGTTACATATGTTTTTCCATTATTTTTGATAGCGCCTTTATACCAGACTCGATCTGTTGCCACAAATCCCTCAGGCACATCAAAATCAGGAATAATATCCCAGTCTTTTCCAGAAATAAAAACATTAAATACGCCATTATCATCATTTAATAATTCTGCTTTTTTAGTGTAAATAAAATTTTCTAATTGCTCCTTATCTCCAAGATATTCTCTTGATGCAATGGCAAGCTCCATAGTCAGATTCTCCACATCATTTATGGTGCTTTCCAATTCCCCACTGATTGTTTCCAGCTGATAGATACCTGAATCCTTGGTCTGCTGCCTTGTATTTCGAAATACCATCACGATATCCATAATTGAAATGACTAACAGAAGTGTGGCGACTATGATAATAACTCCTGAGTTTTTCCTGTTTCTTCTCGTCATCAGTCTTCCCCTTTTATTTCTCATATATAACATACTAATGCATTAATTAACTAAAGTATACACTAATCATTTCCCACTGTATATGCTATTTTCACTGATTTCAAATCCCTTCTACTGACTTCCCAGTCTCATCATAAAATCGTCATACCCAAAATCCGTCAACTGTTCAAGTTGTCCTTCTACGGTTCTCCTCCAGATATTGGGAAGTGGCATTCCGTTAAAGGTATTATTTTTGCAAGTAGAGTAAATTGCCATATCTCCAAATAAGAGCCGGTAAAGATACATCCAATGTTTGTCTTACCATGAGTACGTGGACCAAGACTT
>CAMFPD010000063.1 GCA_945971355.1 uncultured Lachnobacterium sp. | reverse complement strand
TATCACAAAGTGGTGTTCTCTTTTAATTGTATCCGAATAAAATTTTACGCTAGCAATTATTGATATAACTCCATAACCCCCACAGTAGGCTAATGCATAGTATCTATAACATAATCACAACCATCTACACTAAAACTTACGTCTCATATATGAGCTAAAGTAAGTAATCTTTGTCTTCATGTTTTATATTATTTATTAATAAAACTATTCCAGCCAATAATACTATTGCATAGCAAGCATAGGTGTCACTTGCATTATCTTTAAATGTTGCAACAAGGTTGTATATATAAATTAGTATTAGATATATAGAAAAAACAAATTTTACGCGACGAACATCATCTGCATCTTTAAATACTAAGTTTAAGAACCAAGTTTGAAAGCATAAGTAAATGATTAATGAAAATAAGTAAATTGCATTGTCAAAATTGATTCTTAATAGAAATAGATGGATATTCTTGTGCGGCAGAGCCGCCAGTCCAGCGTGGCGAGAGCCACCTGTCCAGACTGACGGAGCCACTTGTTTTTAATTATTCTGCTAATGCAGGATCCAATCCATAGATTTCTCTCATTGAGATATCTCTTTTAGGATCAATGCTTTCAATGTTGATTTTATATGAATCATAAGAGATACGATCCATGATAGCATCAGCCATTGGGGAATCGGTAGAACATAATCGCTCATACCATTCTGATTCGTGAAACTGTGAACAAAAGATAGTGGATGAACGTTTTCTACGTTTATGGATAAGTTCAAACAAATCTCTTGATTCAGATTCGTTTAATCGCATTAGTAACCATTCATCCAAAATCAGGAGACGTGGTTTGGTGTATTTACTTAATACTCGTTGAAAGTTTCCTGCTTCACGTGCTGCACCAAGGTCTAATAATAAATCTGGTAAACGTACATACTTTGTTGATATAAACTGTTTGCAGGCTTCCATTCCGAAAGCGCAAGCCATATATGTTTTTCCACTTCCGGTTGCTCCTGTAATAAAAATGTTTCGATATTCAGCTATGTATTCACAGGTCGCAAGACGCATGATTAGGGACTTATTTAGTTTTCTTCCTGACTGATAATCAATCCCAGCAATGCAAGCTTCAGGTTGTTCTAACTCTGCGTTATGGATTAATCGCTTTAAGCTATTATTTTTACGAGCTGTGTATTCCACATCAACCAAAAGACCAAATCGATCTTCAAAAGGAACATCTTTCATTGTTGGGTCTTCGGATTGGATCCGAAAGGCATCTGCCATTGGTGTTAATCTCATTTCAATGAGTTTATCGATAGTTGAATTATTTAACATTATTTCTTACCTCCATAGTGTCTTGCTCCGCGTGTTATTCCGCTTGGTTTTGTATGTTCGCTTGGCTCTGGTTCTGTTGTTAATGAATCTCCAAGTGTAATCAAAAGATTTTTAATGCTTTTGTAACTCGGAGTAACGTTATATGCCAAAGCTTTCTTACAAGCTGCTTCAAGTTTTTCGTCTGAATACTTTTCAGCCAGCCTGAGCAAACCCATGCAGGAACGGTAGGATTGTTGTTCCACTCGCCCAGAGGTAAGCATTGCATTTACAACTTCATATGTATTTGTTCCAATCTGTGTTGCCCATCGGCGGAAACGATCTCCATTCCACTCAAGATACTTCTTGTGTGAGTCTGGCATATGTTCTGTAATCGTCGAATACTGACCTGGTCTTCCATAAAGTCTATGGTGCGAGGCAATACGATTGTGATTGATAAAGATTTCTATCGTTGTTTCTGTTATACGCACATCGACCTTATTTTTGATATACTGATAAGGCACAGAGTAGTACATCTTGTCTACTGCGATGTGATAATTGAATTGCACGGTGGCTATTTTCCACTCGGCAAACTCAAAAGGTGTAGCAGGCAACGGAGCCAGTAATGGCATTTCTTCCCCAAGAAATAAACTTTGTCTGCTACATTCTTTTTTCTGAAACTGTTTTGCATTAAATGCATTTAGTTTCTCTCGGATAGCAGCATTGAGCTCTGCTAACGAAAAGAACTGTTCATTTCGAAGCGCTGCAGTAATCCAAGTGGATATAATACCAACACAGCCTTCGGCATTGGGTTTATCTTTGGGTTTTCGAACTCTGGCAGGAACTATAGCAGTATTATAATGTTCCGCCATCTCGTGATAAGTTTGATTTAATTCTACTGTATACCAGTCACTTTTGTGATGATTTACAGCGGTAGTACAATTGTCAGGAATTAGGATAGGTGTTACACCACCAAAGAAGTCATACATGTGAACATGAGCTTTAATCCAGTTCTTGGATTTCTCATCCATGAAGCCTTCTACAAAAGCGTATTGACTATAAGTTAAAACACCAACAAACAGCCATACAGCTGTTAATTCACCCGTGTCAGGATCAATGATATAAGCAGGATCACCTGCCCAATCTACTTCGATTTGTTGACCAGGCTTTCGAGGGATATGCATTGTTGCATTTCGTTTTTGCTCTTCCTGTTGGATATAGAAACAAAAACGTGAATACATAAGAGGCTCTTCGTTGTTAAGACGGCATTCCTCACAGTATTCAATCCACAAGAGCTTCTTGGTTACTCCGTTGCGAAGTAATTCCTTGTGAATGTAATTATAATCTGGCATTCGTCTGGTTGTAGACGTTACCTTTTCAGATTTAGGAAAGAAAAGATTCTCTAAATCTGCATCTGTCATTAGTTCATCAGAAAGAGGCCATGAAACATTGAGTTCATTAGCTTTCTTTAGAACACGTGACACAGTATTTCGCGATACGTGACAAGCGTTTGCTATTGCTCGTTCGCTGAAGTTTAGACTACTAAGTCTAAGAATTTCACGATATTTGGTCATCGCGTAACCTCCTTTAAGTGTATTTACGCATAAGCGCATAAACACAGTATAAAGGATTTATATATAAGTGGCTCTATTGTCACAGGAACTGGCTCTCAGCTACAGGAACAGTGGCTCTCAAACACTGGACTGGTGGCTCCGAAGAGCCAAGAATACTCAGAAATAGACCAATTTGATATTGGATACTTTCATATGTACATTCAAGTAAGTAGAAATATATTTCAAGGGATTGATGGGAAGTGTACCAAATAGTGTTTCGGTTTCTACACCAAATGTTCCAACAGCAGCTGGACATTATGTAGGTGAGACAGTAAGCTACAATAAGGTATATACAACAGCTGCATCATCAAATGGATTAACACCAAGGAAGACATCTGGAGTAATTACTAAGATTCTTGTAGGTAAGGCAAATCCATATCTGATTGACGGAGGCGCAGGATGGATTAATGATAGTTGTATTATTGGAGCAAAAACTTCAGTTACAGAAGTAAATACATATCCAGCATATACAGGAAATAGTAATTCTATTAGCACAGCGATGAATGAGATGGGAATTGATGGAAGTTATGCACATAGGAAAGCTGTAGCGGCTGCAAATGGTGTCTCTGGATATTCAGGATTGTATACACAGAATGTTACATTGTTGACATTATTAAAGCAGGGAAAACTAGTTCGAGCTTAGAACAAATTCATGACCATTTCATGACCATTTTTTGCTAAAAAGTACCTTTGTTTTGCAAATTTATCTTGAAAATTAAGAAAAGAAAAACCCTTGAAACCTTAGTGATTTCAAGGGTCTGCTTTATTTTACTATGTTTTACAAAAAAATGCCGGCGGCGGGACTTGAACCCGCACGGGCGTACACCCAACAGATTTTGAGTCTGCATCGTCTGCCATTCCGACACGCCGGCGTTCACTCGAACAAATGATATAATATCATATTAGTCGCACGAATGCAACAAGAAAATCGCGTGTTTTGCAATGTTTTATATTGTCGCAAGAATGATGAGGAAAATGCGGTTACGACAATACAAAACGGTGAAATACGCGGCTTTTTTATTGACTAATGTTATCATATATGATAATATTTGATTGTGTTGATGTTATCGCTTGATAGTATTTAAGGAGGACAAAAGTGTGGAGATGGTATGTGAAACACCTCAGCAGGTTATAGCCAGACAACTCAGGGATGTCAGGAAAGCAGAGGGAATGACTCAACAGCATCTGGCTGATTTAATCGGTACGAAGAAATCTAATATTTCCAGATTTGAAAGTGGAAAGTACAATCCCAGTGTGGAATTTCTGGTTAAACTGGCTGGAGGTTTAGGAAAAGAAATCGAATTTTCAATTAAGTAGTAAAGAGGGAATTTGGAGGAAGACAATATGACTAAGAAATTAGCAGGATATAAAGACAACGATGTAGAATTATGCAGGACAACAAATGGCAGAGTGGGGGAGAAGACGGCGATGGCTCTTATGGAGCAGAGAATTCCATTTTCGAAGAGTCTCAAAGTAATTCCCTTTTTCAAGAGAAAGAAGTATGAGGGTGCGGATAAGATTTGGATTATTTCCATCAATCCAAGAAGATACAGTCAGGCGAGAAGAACAATAGATGCATTGGACAGAGTCTACAGAGAAAGACTTGTACTTAGCAATTATTAATATTAAGGAATGTCGAATTTGAGTTCGGCATTCTTTTTTTTTGAAGGGCAGTGTGGTAAAATTTTTCAGTGAGCAGATATAAGAATAGGTATCTGCACTAAATTGTAGAGGAAGTATATCATGTCTGATAAGAATATAAATAAAATTGCAAGGGTTCTTTGTTTTTCCATTGTACCAGTTATTGCATTTTACCTAATGGAATTCTATGATAGAAATCCCTTTGAACAGATTCGTCCAACGGCACATCTTTTTAATATAATGATTTTTGAGATGATAGCATGGATTATTTACTTTTTGATAGGAAATGAGAAGTGGAGTCTTAGAATAATTCTTGGACTATCTATGCTATTTGGGCTTGTGAATCATTATGTGATGGAGTTTAGGTCAACACCCTTTGTTCCATGGGATATTTTTTCTATAAACACAGCATTTAGTGTTGCAGGCAATTATAACTATATGCCAAGTGTACGACTTGTTGTAGTGACTATTATTTTCTGCGTGCTGATTTTTCTGGTGAGATTTTTGGATTATAAGCTTCAAATCAGATTTAGGTTTAGGGTGTTGTCAGCAGGTGCAATCTGTGTATTGCTGGTTCTTTTTGGTAAATCTGTTCAGAACGAAGAGTTTCAGCTGAAAAATAATTTGTATCCATACTTGTTTACACCATCTGTTATGACAAAATATAATGGACTGGCAGTTACTTTTACTATGGATATGGCATATGTGATTGTGGATAAGCCTTCAGACTATTCTGTAAATAGTGCAAAAGAATTGCTGGAACAGTATAGTGAAGAAACTACAAATAAAGAAATCGAAGGAGAGTATCCTAATATCATTGTCATAATGGATGAGGCATTCTCTGATGTTAGTGTGCTCGGAGAATTTGATACGAATGAAGACTATATGCCATTTGTACGAAGTATGTTAAATGGCGCGGAAAATACGGTGTCGGGATATCTGAATGTTTCTGTTTGTGGTGGGAATACTGCAAATACGGAATTTGAGTTTCTGACAGGTGATACCATGGCTTTTTTGCCAACAGGCAGCATTCCATATCAACAGTATATAAAGAGAAAAGTTCCATCTATTGCTGGATATTTGTCGGAGCTTGGATATGACACCTATGCTCAACACCCATATTATGGAAGTGGCTGGGAGAGAGAGAAGGTTTATCCTTTACTGGGTTTTGATAAAATGAATTTTGTGGAGGACTACGTTCCGAGAACTATTGTCAGACAGTATGTTAGTGATGAGTCAGATTTTGGTATGATTATCAGAACCTTTGAGCAGAAAGAGGAAGGTAAGCCGTCATTTATTTTTAATGTTACTATGCAGAATCATGGAGGATATACAAGTGAATATGATGATTTTGTGAATGATGTATGTGCAACAGAGGTGGATAATCAGGCATTAAATCAGTATCTGTCATTAGTTAGATTGACAGATGAAAAGTTGCGTGAGCTGGTGGAGTATTTTGATAATCAGGAGGAGGATACTGTTATTGTATTTTTCGGTGATCATCAGCCCAGTGATAGTGTTGTCGCACCAATTTGGAAATTAAATGGAAAAGATTCGGACAGCTTATCAAAGGATGATAGTGAACTTAGATATATGGTTCCATATTTTATTTGGGCAAACTATGATATAGATGAGGCACAGAATGAGGACACTTCAGTGAATTATCTGGGGGCAAAAATGCTGCAATACGCAGGGGTTCCTACGTCTGAATATCAGAATTTTTTGTTGGAGCTGGAGAATTATTATCCTGTTATTTCCGGGGTGAAAATTCAGGAGAGTGCAGAGACAGACTCTGATAAAAAGTCTGCCGAAGAAATGATGAATAAGTACAAGTGTTTACAGTATTACACAATGTTTGACTGGGAGGATTAGTAAATGAAGTCTGGTAGAAAAACAATGGTATATGCATTTTTTCTCCCATTTATTATATGCGTAGGTATTTGTGTGGGGGCAGGTGTTTATCCCTTTGGAGATAACTGTTTATTACATATAGATATGTATCACCAGTATTGTCCTTTTTTTACACAACTGTTGTCAAAGATTAGAGAGGGTGGCAGTCTCATGTACTCATGGCAGGTGGGACTGGGCTCTGATTTTATATCAGTTTTTGCATACTATCTTGCCAGTCCTTTGAACTGGCTTGTAGGTCTTTTTCCGAAGAATCATGTGATAGAGTTCATGTCTGTTCTTATGATTGTGAAGATTTCTCTGTGTGGGCTTTCTTTTTATATATATTTAAAAAATCATTTTAAGTTAGATGGGAATAACAAGATTCCGCTTGTTTTCTCTACTGCTTATGCGTTGTCTGGCTTTGTCGCAGCCTACAGTTGGAATATTATGTGGATGGACAGTGTGGCTCTTACACCGCTTATTATACTTGGACTGGAGAAATTAGTAAAAGAAAATAAGGTTGCCCTTTATTATATTACATTAGCTGTATCCATTTTATCGAACTACTATATTTCAATAATGATATGCATCTTTTTGGTGTTTTACTTTATTGTGCTGTTTTTCAGACAAAGCGAAGGAAGATGGAGAGCGTTTTTCAGATTTTCCTTCTATTCTGTTCTGGCAGGTGGAACAGGTGTTGTTCTTTTACTTCCGGAAATGATTATTCTTGGGTATAGTGGCTCGGAAGGAATTAATTTCCCGGAGACTGTTAAATGGTATTTCAATATCATTCAGGAACTGTCACGTATGTGTACAACTGGTGCAAATTATACGGGAGCAGACCACTGGCCGAATTTATACACAGGAGCATTTGCAATTACTTTGCTGCTTTTGTATGCAATGAATAAGCGTATTTCTAAGTGTGAAAAAATTCCATATATTGGAATGGTTATATTTTTCCTGCTCAGTTTTTCGAATAATTACCTGGATTTTTTCTGGCATGGATTACATTTTCCGAATTCGTTGCCAGGACGACAGGCATTTTTATTCAGCTTCCTGGTTTTGGTACTGGGTTATAGATGTGTGCTGGAATGGAAGGGCAACAGGATAGTCCATGTTTGCATAGCGATGGGAATTATTGCAGCGGTTTTAGTGGCAGGGGCAATGGTTACGGATAGTGAAATAACTGATGTATATTCTTTTATTATCACTGGATTGTTTGTTGCAGCGTACAGTTTGCTTTTAGTCCTGTTGTATATAGTTAATGATGAAAACAGAAATAGTATAGTTAAATTTATATGTCTTATCGCAATTGCAGAGCTTACTACGAACATGGCCTGCAATGGACTTTACACAACAAGCAGAGTACAGTACACAAAGCATGAGGCTGATTACGAAAAGATATTGGAGCTTGCAAGGGAGAATGGTGAACAGGAATTTTACCGTATTGAGGATACAGAACGTCTTACCAAAAATGATGATAGCAGGTACGGCTATGCTTCTGCAACACAGTTTTCATCCCTTATGAATGTAAATGTCAGTCATTTTTTTCAGAGCCTTTATATGGAAGGCGGCAAGAATTTTTATTGCTATAATGGCTCAACACCAATTACTTCAGCCATGTTGTCTGTCAGATATTTTGTTTCTGACAGCCCGTTTGAGGAAAGCTCTATTCGAAGTCTGGTAGGCAGGCGTGGAGATTTGTACCTGTACGAGAATAAGTATTGTCTGCCAATAGGCTTCGTGATGAAGGAATCTGCGGTGGATGCCCTTAATCTTGATTCTGGTGCCAGGTTATACAGCCTGAATAGTTTAGGAAAGTGTCTTGGAGCTGAAAATGACATGTTAAGTCATGTGGCATGCGATATAGATGCTCAAAATGGTGAAACAACTCTTACTTTCCTGTCAGATGGATATTTCTATGCATCAAGCGTTAATTGCGAGTCAGACTCTCTTTCTATTTGCGATAGTAAGGGAAGGAAAACAGACTATTCAAAAACTACACATACTTATTTATTTGATTTAGGTGAGTACAAGGCTGGAGAGTCTGTGACTATCACCAATAAGAACTCGGAAAATATAAGTTTTAATGTGTATCAGCTTGACTTTGAGGCTGTGGAGACCGCTTATAATAATTTAAATGAAAGCACATTTGTGCTTGATAGTTACAGTGATACCAGCGTAAATGGACATATTGATATGGTGGAGGATGGAAGACTGATTTTTTCTATTCCAAGTGAGTGTGGCTGGAGTTTATATGTGGATGGCAATGAGACAGAAATTGTTGATTTTGAGGATACTTTTATCAGTGTGAGCCTTGAAAAAGGAGAACATGAGATAGCACTTAAATATGAAACACCAGGACTTAAGGCAGGTGCTTTGGTTAGTGGAAGCTGTGTGTTATTGTTTGTAATATCAATATATATACGAAAACGATATCAGATGAAGGTAGTACAGGAAGACTTAAAACAAAGTAACAGTGATTCAGAAGGTAGCACAGATATATGAATACAGAATTGAGAGAATTATTAGTTGAATTTTATGTGGAGCAGTACCGGGAATGCGTTAGACGGATGAATAAAAAGAATGTTAAGACTGCTCATTATATGCACAGACTAAATGCTAAGGCAAAATCTATTGCAAAAGCACGGTACACAAGAAATGAAAGAACAGCGGTAAATATGCTGCATAAGGATGTGAAAAGACTTGCGGTGCTTGCATATTCTGTGGGAAATAAGCAGGCTAAAAATATATTAAATCGAGATATAATCCCGAATCTTGTGAGAGTTGATTTTATGCTTATGGAGGATGAGGAATGTGCACTTATTGACAAGGCTTATTTGAGGGAGCTTGCCAAGGATAATGCTGGCGCTATCTGTAATAGGAATTTCAGGGACTTATATGAGGCTAAAAGAAGGTATAACCTTACAAAACAGATAGTTGATCTTGTCCCTGCAAGACCTGAGCAGGAATTCCCCGAGGCTCTTGCAATGGACAGGCATTTTATTCTCCATATTGGACCAACAAACAGTGGCAAAACCTATAATTCGCTGGAGCGATTGAAACAGGCCAAAAGCGGTGTGTACCTTGGACCGTTGCGCCTATTGGCACTTGAGGTATATGAAAAGATGACTGATGATGGAGTCCCTTGCACAATGCTCACGGGTCAGGAGTGCATTGAGACGCAAAATAGCCGGGTGACAGCATCTACAATTGAAATGCTTGATATTGAAAAGGAATATGACGTGGCTGTTATTGATGAGGCGCAGATGGTTTCTGATGAGGATAGGGGACATTCGTGGACCAGAGCGGTTCTTGGAATAAGAGCAAAGGAAATTCATGTATGTATGAGTCCAGTAGCTGAAACTGTTATAACACATCTGATTGAACTGTGTAATGATACCTATGAGGTGAATAGGTATGATAGAAAAACAGAGCTTATTTTGGAGAATGTCTCTTTTGATTTTCCGAAAGATGTGAGAGAGGGAGATGCACTGATTGTTTTTTCAAAGAAATCGGTTTTAAATATAGCTGGTCGTTTGGAGGAACAGGGAATAGATTCCAGCGTAATCTACGGAAGCCTGCCACCAGAAATCAGAAGAAGGCAGATGGGCATGTTTAATTCTGGCGAGACAAAGGTTGTGGTTTCAACTGATGCAATAGGTATGGGATTAAATCTTCCGGTAAAAAGAATTGTGTTCTTGGAGATGGAAAAGTTTGATGGAGTGTCAAGACGTCCACTTGAGTTGAGTGAAATAAAACAGATAGCAGGAAGAGCGGGACGTTTTGGAATACACGAGGCAGGATATGTTACTGCCATGGGGGAAAAGCAGCTTAAGTATCTGACAAACACCTGGCAAAAGAAGGAGCAGAATATAGAGGTTGTCAACCTAGGATTTCCACAGGTGTTATTAAATATGGATGCTCCCCTTGATGTGATAATTAAGCTGTGGCATGAGGTTGTGCCTTCATCCCCTTTTAGGAAAATCAATATTGATGAAATGATGTTTTTGTACAAAGAAGCGTACAGGCATAAGACATTCATTGCAGATTTTGATGATAAATACATTCTCTATAAGATGATTACCTGCCCGGTTGATATCAAGGACAGGGAACTGGTAAGTCAGTGGAAGAGGTATTGTATGTCCTATACCGCAGATATTTCATTGGAGCATCCTGATAAAAGATCAAGATATCAGGAGTTGATGAAGCAGGAATCATACTATAAAAAGTTAGATTTGTATTATCAGATGTCAGT
>CAMFPD010000062.1 GCA_945971355.1 uncultured Lachnobacterium sp. | reverse complement strand
AGCATATGCTTCACCAATTTTCAGAGGTGAAGAACTGGTGGGAATGATAATGCTTATGCGTGTGGAGTACAGTGAAATGAATATGGAGTATTTGAATAAATTCCGCATAATTACTGACCTTATCAAGGACTCTCTGATTCGTGCAATGGAGTATAACGAGACAAATAGCCCGATTCTTAAGGATACAAGAATTTTGAGTGCAAGACAATTTGCCCAGGTTCTTGAGATGAAAAAACAGATGCGCAAGAAGCAGTACTTGGATTACTCATTGTTACTCATTAATCAGGACGGAAGAAGTCTTAAAGAATTAAATGATATTATAGCGAAGATAGTACGTGAAAATGATATTCTTGGTCTGGATGATAACAATGATTTGTATCTTCTCCTTTCACAGTCCAAGAAGGAGGATGTGGACATTGTGGCAGCTAGAATGAAAAAGAGCGAGATTACATTCACTGTGGTAGAGGCATAAGATTATGGATTTTTTAGTTGTTTTGATACACTTAATTATATGTATTGTCATTTTTCTCTTGATGAAACAGGGAAAGATAAAATCAAGTATGGTAGTATATCCAGCGGTTGTACTTGTTCCGGTATGCGGTCTTGTGCTTCTTGTTATAGAGGAATACAGGGTTAGAAATACAAAACAAAAAGAGAGACAGGTAGGTGTAGAATCCTTCAAGATATCGGATATTCGATATAAGAGAATCGTGGTGGATGACGATTCAAATGAGACTATAACAGTCCCCCTTGAAGAAGCCATATCTGTAAATAATGCTTCTGTGAGAAGGAAACTTATGATGGATATTTTACATAGAAATCCAGAGGAGTTCATTGAACTGTTACAGATGACCAGAACTGCAGATGACACAGAATTGACTCATTATGCCACTACGACAATGATGGAAATTCAAAATAAATACGAACTAGAAATTCATAAGTTATCAGAGGAAATCAAAGAAAATCCAAAGGAACTTCAGGTTTTGAAGAAATACCGCAAGGTGCTTTTAAAGTATATAGACAGTGGGTTGATATCTGGAAAAATATTGGAAATATACAGAGCGCAATTGGATGATATTCTTAGAAAGCTATGTGAAATGCTTCCAGAAAATAGAGTTTATTTTCAGGATTATATAAGAAATCAGATTGCTCTTGGAAAAAATAATATAGATGGTCAAATCATGGACATGATAAACAGATGGCCCGATGAGGTACAGGTATATCAGATATATGTAGAGTTTTTGTGGAAAAGTAATAGGGGGGACGAAATACCTGGTGTATTAAACAGACTAAAGGAGGGGAATGTGTACCTTTCCAGTGAGGGCAAAGCGTGGCTGGAATTTTGGGAACAAAAGGATATATAGTATGAAAAAGAGTAATAGCGGAAGAATATTGATTCCAATTGTAGCCTTGATTATATGTGGATTGGTAGTGTTGTTGGAACGATATGGAGTTACATATGAGTATACAGACAAAGAACCTGCTATAAGTCAAGCTTCTAAAACACCTGAAGTTCAGATTGATAAGACATGCCTTATACTGACAGTGGATGAAGAGATAAGTACACAGTATAAGGAGATGATTTCATTTGTCCTGAGTGATATGAAGATAGGATATGATGTATGCCAGGTTGATGAGAATTTTTCAGCAGAAATGCTAGATGAATATGATACGGCTGTGATTACATTTCAGGACTGGAGGGCAATTGGTGAAGCTCTTCCAGAGTTGATGTCATGGATAGAGGAGGGGGGAGCTTTGATGACTACCGTTACTCCTAATGCAAACAGTTATTTTGAGGCAGTCAGCACTAAATTGGGAATCTTAAGTATAGGAAGTGATTATCCCAAAGTGTATGGATTTCGTCTGAAGGATAATGCCATGATTGGTGCGAAGGAGGATGAGGTGTTTAAATATGCCGAAAACTCAGAGGATGCATTGCAGACGTCCCTTTCTGTTGAACTAAGCGATAAGTGTCAGGTGTGGATGGAGTCAGAGGATGGCAGTGTTCCACTTATCTGGACTAAGGAGATTGGTGCTGGAAGAGTTGGAATCATAAATGAAAGTATAGTCAGCAAATATCAGAGAGGCTTTCTGTGTATGACATATACACTATTGCACGATGCTGAAATTTATCCTGTAATCAATGGTTCTGCATTTTACCTAGACGATTTTCCGTCGCCAGTTCCAGGGGGAGATGGCACATATATAGCCAGAGATTACGGTGTAGACATAGGCACATTTTACTCCAGTATATGGTGGCCAACTGTGCTTGGCTGGGAAAATGAATATGGAATACGTCATACAGGAGTAATCATTGAACAGTATTCTGATGAGGTTGAAGCACCGTTGGATGGAAACACAGAGATTTCACAGTTTGAAACCTTTGGAAATATGCTTCTGAATAATGGCGGAGAGTTAGGATTTCATGGGTACAATCATATGCCATTATGTTTAGAAGGGGTGGATGAGGATAGAAAATATGGTGACTATAAATTATGGAAATCCATAGATGATATGAGGTCTTCAGTTGAGGAACTGACAAATTTCTGCGAGAAACTGTTTCCTGAAAATCAGTTTCATGTTTATGTTCCACCATCCAATATTATTTCAGAGACAGGAATAGAGACTCTAGTAGAAGCCAATCCTGATATTAATGTCATCTCAAGTACATACTTAGTTGATGCAGATAATGTTGCGTATGTGCAGGAGTTTTGCGTGGAGGATAACGGGTTGATAAGTGCACCGCGAATTACGTCGGGATGTATTATAGATGATTATCAGAGAATATGTGCATTGTCAGAGCTAAACTATCATTATGTTCAGTCTCACTTTTTACATCCAGATGATGTCCTGGATGAGGACCGAGGTGCCGCAGAGGGCTGGGAGAGCCTGAGTCAGCAGTTTGAGACTTATCTAAAATGGATTAATGAGTCTGTACCTAATATCAGGAACCTTACTGGAAGTGAAATGGGAAGGGCAGTAGAAGTTTTTGATACACTATCTGTCCAGAGAGAATACAAGGATGGTGAGCTGGATGTTAAGCTTGGAGGTTTTTCGGGTGAAGCACAGCTGATGCTTAGGGTAAACAGTGGAACCATTGTGTCTGCTGAGGGCTGTGATTATGAGTTAGTATCAGGAAATATGTATTTAATCAAAGCCAATTCTTCGGAAATAAAGATATATTTAGGAGAATAAAATTGAGAGTATGTATGATTTTAGAGGGTAGTTATCCCTATGTGTTCGGTGGAGTGTCAAGCTGGACACATCAATATATTCAAGCAATGCCAGATACAGAATTTGTGCTTTGGTGTATTGGGGCAAAGGCTGAAAATCGAGGAAAATATAAGTATAAATTACCAGATAATGTTGTGAAAGTGCAGGAGGTGTTTCTGGATGATGCATTGCGCTTGAAATTAAGAGGTAATGATAATTATAAGGTCAGGTTTACCCAGGAGGAAGAGACAGAGCTTGGAAAATTACTAGATGGGAAATACCTTAACTGGGACATTCTGTTTGAGCTTTTTCAAGGCAGACAGGTAAACCCGATTTCTGTGCTGATGAGTCCCGTGTTTTTGGATCTTATAATGGAAATATGTAATGAAAAATTTCCATACATATCTTTCGCGGAGTACTTTCATACAGTGCGCTCTATGCTGCTTCCGGAGCTGTATCTTTTGACACAGGAGGTTCCGCAGGCAGACATATACCATGCTACAGCAACCGGTTATAGTGGATTACTAGGAAGTCTTGGTAAGTGGAAATACAACAAGCCATATATAGTGACAGAGCATGGAATATATACCAGAGAGCGTGAGGAGGAGCTGCTTCGTGCAGATTGGGTACTGCCATATTTTAGAAAACAGTGGATTGATTTGTTTTATACATTTTCAGACTGTGCATACACTCATGCGGACAGGGTAACATGCTTATTTACAAGAGCAATGGAGACTCAGAGGGAGCTTGGTTGTGATGAGAGCAAGCAGAGTGTTATAGAAAATGGAGTTCATTACGAGCGTTTTTGCAATATTCCACCCAAAAAGGAAAATGGCTGGATAGATATTGGTGCGGTTGTCAGAATTGCAAAAATTAAAGATATAAAGACAATGATATACGCGTTTGCGGAGGTGAAGGTACAGGTAAAAAATGCAAGGCTTCACATTTTAGGTGATGTTGATGACGAGGAATATTTTGAAGAATGCAAGCTTCTGATTTCACAGCTTGGAGTAAAAGACATTATTTTTACCGGAGTGGTAAATGTAGTAGAATACTTGGAAAATCTTGATTTTACTATTCTGACCAGTATCTCCGAAGGACAGCCGTTATCAGTTCTTGAATCCTTTGCAGCAGGAAGAGCCTGTGTTACAACAGATGTTGGATGCTGCAAGGAGCTTTTGAACAGAGGAGATGAGTTTGGGCAGGCTGGTATCTGTGTACCACCAATGCACAAGGAGCGTTTGGCTCTGGCAATGATTGAAATGTGTCAGGAAAAATCCCTCAGGGAGAAAATGGGGAAAAATGGGAAAAAGAGAGTTGAAAAATATTTCACCCATGAAATATCTATGGACAAATATCGCAAGCTGTATCAGGAGGTGATCTAGTTGGCTGGAATCGGATTTGAACTTAAGAAAATGTTTGATAAGAAAGGTCTGTTTTCAGTACTTAAAGCATATGGATATGCTGGAATTGTGTGCGTTGGCCCTATGATACTTGGTATTGCATTGTTGCTTGGAATTCGTGTAATAGCAGGGGTTGGCGGTGCTACAGAGTTTGAACAGGAATATCTGAATGCAATGGTTACATATACACTGCTTTTTTCCATGATCCTTACCAACAGTTTTTCTCTTGTGACTACGCGATTTACAGCGGATCAGTTGTTTGTGGAAAAAAAGGGCGCGGTGATGCCTTCCTTTTGGGGGAGTGTATCAATAATGCTGGTGTCAGGGGAATTAATTTATGGAATTTTTTTGATATTCTCAGGGGTGAGCTTAGGCTATGGACTTCTGCTTCTGATTCTGTTTGGTGAATTGATTATAGTATGGACCCAGATGAATTATATGACGGCGATTAAGGACTATCGTGGAATTATGATGACGTTTTTAGTAGCTCTTTTGTTCTCGTGGGGACTTGGATTTTTGCTGATTAAGCTAGGGGTGGAAGTGATTTTTGCAATGCTTTTATCAGTTGACCTGGCATATGGAATAATGGCTACAGTATATTATTATCTATTGGTCGGATATTTCCCTAAATCAAACACGAGTGCATTTTATTTTCTGGCATGGTTTGATAAGTACCCGCAGCTGGCTTTTTTAGGATTGTTCTTGTCCCTGGGGTTGTTTGGGCATATTATAATTATGTGGTTTAGCCCGATTAGAAAGCATATAGATGGGCTTTTCTATGGTGCACCTATGTATGATATTCCGGCATTGCTGGCCTTTTTATCTATCTTGGTAACAACTATTAACTTTGTTACCTCAGTGGAAGTGAACTTCTATCCGAAGTATCGCAATTATTTCAGTCTCTTTAATGATGGCGGTTCACTGATGGATATACGTCAGGCAGAGCGAGAGATGAAAACAACACTGGTTCAGGAACTTACATATACTTTTTCTGCTCAGTTTTTTTCTACTATTGTTTTCATATTGGCGGGAACAATGATTTTGCCATATCTGCCACTTGGAATGAATGAGGATATGCTGGGAATATATCGAGTACTTTGTATTGGATATGCATTTTATGCTGTGGGTAATTGTGGAATGCTCATACAGTTGTATTTTGCTGATAATAAGGGAGCACTTATAAGTGGAACGTCATTTATGCTGACATCAATTATTTTTACCCTTGCGCTTAAAAACCAGAGTGTGAAGTATTATGGAGTGGGTTTTTTGGCAGGCGGTACGGTGTTTGCATTTGTTTCGTTGTTTTTGCTTCGTCTGTTCCTAAAGAAGCTGATATTCCATGTTTTATGTAACCAGCCTATTGTCGCAGAGGAGACCTCAGGTTATATGACAAAGCTTGGTCTAAGATTTGAGGAAAAATATGAAAAGAAGTACCGCAAAGCACTTTGGGAAGAGGAATTTGTGCGGACAAATGAGGAGGAAGAGCGTGAATAGGATAATAAAGCGGGCACTTTCAATCTTAACATGTGGATGTATGTTAGTATTAGCTTCTGGGTGTGGGAGTGTCAATGATGAGAAGCAGGCTGCACAGCAGAATAATACAGAAGCAGAACAAGAATTTTCGGTTCAGAATGATACTAAAAAAATATATGACAAGGATACCTTGTACACAAATGAGGATGAAACTTCTGTGGTTACTATGTACCTTACTGTAAGCAGTGGAAATGAGTCGGATAATACCAACCATACATGGACAGAAGTAAATAGTTATTCTGCATATGATTATGATGAAATGGGTGTGGAACGATATGCTGTGAATGGCCTGCTTCAGGTTGGAGATGAGAATGGACCGGTGGAAGGTGAGCTTGGATATGGTCAGAGTATACCTAATGCAACTGTGACTATCAGAGGACAGACTTCTTCAAGGCATTCCCAGAAAAACTATCGCATCTCCATAAAGGACGGCAAGGGAACATGGAATGACCAGAAGGTAATCAATTTAAATAAGCATGAGCAGGATATGACCCGTTTTTCAAATAAGATGTGCTATGATTTAATGAAAAATCTGGAGGATATGATATCACTCCGTACTCAGTTTGTTCACTTGTATGTGAAGGATACAACTGAGGGTGGCAATAATGATTTTACCGATTATGGCTTGTATACCCAGGTGGAACAGTTAAATAGAAGGGCGCTTCAAAGCCATGGTCTGGATAAAAATGGACAGTTATATAAAATCAATTTCTTTGAATTTTATAGATATGAAGATGTCATAATGCTAAAAAATGATGCAGATTATGATGAGAAAGCCTTTGAAAAGCTTTTGGAAATCAAGGGAGATGATGACCATAGTAAGCTGATTGCGATGCTTGATGATGTGAATAATTACTCTGTACCAATCGAGGAGATTATTGATAAATGGTTTGAGGAAGACAATTTATTATCATGGCTTGCATTTCAGATTCTTGTGGGCAATACAGATACTCAGTCAAGAAATTCATTCCTATACAGTCCGTTAAATGTAGATACCTTCTATTTTATCCCATGGGATTGTGATGGTGCATTTGTGGATACAAAGAGACAGTATCGGGTTACAGATGAGGTGTATGGCTGGGAAAAGGGTATCTCGAATTATTGGGGAAATGTTTTGTTTCAAAGGATATTTAAATCAGACACCTTAAGATCAGATTTAAATGAAAAAATAGAGGAATATAGAGGAATTCTGACAGAGGAGCTTTTGAGTGAGAAAGCAAATCAGTATGCCGAGGTGGTGAAGCAGTATGCATATTCTTACCCAGATTTGCAATATATGCCTATTACTCAGGCTCAATATGCTGATATGCTTAATTACCTGCCGAGTGAGGTGGAACGTAACTACCAATTGTATTTGGAGTCTCTTGTTTCTCCGATGCCATTTTTTATTGGTATTCCACAAAAGCAGGAGACAGGATTAAAATTTAATTGGAACAGCTCCTATGATTTTGGAGAAGAAACTATTACATATACAATAGAAATTGATGATGACTATAGCTTTTCAAATCCAATTATAAGAGAAGAAGGGCTGTTTGTCCCAGAGTATGATTACTCGGAAACACTCCCAGCAGGACAGTATTTTGTCCGTGTAAAAGCCACAAATGAATCTGGATATGAACAGTATGCATTCGACTATTATGTAACATCAGAGTCGATAAAAAAATATGGAGTACTATGTTTTTATGTACTTGAGGATGGAACCATTGTGGAGGATACCTATGAAGAATAATCAGGAACCAGGGTTTCGCCATGAGCTAAAGTTTTTACTTAGCAAAACGGAAAGTGAGATATTTAAGAAGAGGCTGGATATTTTATTATCTCGTGACCTGCATGCAGATAACGGTGTATATATGATTCGAAGTCTGTATTTTGATGACAGGGATGAGAGTGCTTACTTTGAGAAAATGTCAGGTATTGAATCCAGAAAGAAATATCGTATACGCTTCTACAATGGAAACGATGATGTGATTCGGCTGGAGAGGAAGCGCAAGGAAGGTCAGTATATCCAGAAGGTTTCGGCAAAGCTTACCAGACAGGAAGTGGACCAGATACTTGTGGGGCAGTATGACTTCCTTAGATTTAGGAAGGAGAAGCTATGCCAGGATTTTTATATGGAGTGTATGGTAAAGGGAATGAGACCAGCGGTAATTGTTGATTACGAGAGGGAGCCCTTCGTGTATCCATATGGTGATGTTCGAATTACTTTTGACAGCAGTATCAGGGCAGGATTGTACGAACATACTCCATTCGATATGGATATGCCGGTTGTGGAAGCGATTGACCGTGATAAGCTTATTCTGGAGGTCAAGTACACAGAGTATTTACCAGAAATGATTAGAGATATATTACCGATTGCTGACAGTGTGCAGGTTGCATTTTCAAAATACACAATGTGTCTTGAAAAGAAAAAGGAATTATCCGGTGTTTTGGAATAGGAAGGAATGTGCAAATGAGTGTAAAAGACGTAATAAAGAAATCAATATTGGAGTCAGATGCTTATAACCAGGCCATAAGTTTGAGTACAATTGGTACTATTGTGATTGACTTAATACTAGCGCTTATAATGGGGCTTGTTATATATCAGATTTATAAGAAATTTTACAAGGGTGTTGTATATAGCAAAAATTATGCCATGTCTCTGGTTGGAATGACCGTGCTTACATGTATGGTTACACTTGCTATCAGTACTAATATTATTATATCACTTGGTATGGTAGGTGCGCTTTCTATTGTTCGTTATCGTACTGCTATCAAGGAGCCCCTTGATTTGATGTATATGTTCTGGGCAATAACCAGTGGTATTGCATTAGGAGCAAGCATGTATATTTTGGTGTTGTTTGCCACAATTATTATGTTTGTATTACTGCTTATATTTAATAAACACGGCAGCAGTCGTGGAGCTTACATATTGGTGGTGCACTACAAGGGAGATGAGACAGGGGATGAGGTAATAAAATTACTGAGAAAAGTTAATTTTACTGTTCGTTCTATAATTTTCCGTGATGATGATTCAGAAATGACACTTCAGCTGAAATGCAAGAATGATAACTTGACCTTTGTTGAGAATATTAGAAATCTTAAGGATGTGTCAGATGTTACTCTGTTGAATTATGATGGTGAGTACCACGGATAAATAGTGTGATGGAGAGAGCCATGGTAAAAGGACGAAAGGGAAAAAGAGTGATTGTATTTGTGATGGCATCAGCCCTGATACTGCTTGCTGTCTTTGGTGTGGTAAAGCTGTGTGTAAGAGTGGAGAAATATTCATATAACAGAACGGATAGTGTGCTATATAACCCGTTCATAGGGTTCGCACCAAATGCAGATTATCTGGAGGCTGTTGGAGATAACAGGTTAGTTTATGTGGATGTCACATGGAAGGAGCTTGAACCAGAAGAGGGCAAGTTTGATTTTGAATCAATTTATGAGGATAATTATCTGGACAAATGGCGTGCTGAAGGGAAAAATGTAGTTTTTAGATTTATATGTGATAACCCTTCAGATGAGGAGCATATGGACATACCGTCATGGCTTTATGATAAAACAAAGGATGGAACATTCTATAGCACTGATTATGGAAAAGGTTATTCTCCGAACTACGATAATGAAGTGTTCATTCAATACCATAAAGCTGCGATAGAGGCTTTGGGTGAAGAGTTTGGAGGCGACAATTTTTTCTGCTATATAGAACTTGGAAGTGTGGGGCATTGGGGAGAATGGCATGTAAAGTATGATGAGGGAATCGACAGGCTGCCAGGATGGGATGTGTTAAGTCAATATGTCATGCCATATATAGAGGCTTTTCCAAATGCGAAAATATTAATGCGAAGACCTTTTCCAGCTGTCAGGGAGGATGGCCTAGGGGTATATAATGATATGACAGGTGAACCAGATAGTACACTGGAATGGCTGTCATGGATTTCTGATGGAGATGAGTACACTGAAACGAAAAAGAAGGTAGAGCTTCCGGCATGTCCTGATGTATGGGAGACTGCTCCTGTTGGAGGGGAGTTTACAAGCAGTATTCCAATGGAGGATATGCTGACTTCTGATAAGGAACGCACATTGGAACTTTTGGAAGAAAGCCATATGTCATTTATTGGCCCTAAATGTCCAATTGCCTGTGATGAGGAAGAGAAGTTTCCGGATGAAGTCAATGCAGTTAGAAGCAAGCTTGGCTATTGTTATGGGGTGTCAGAGTCATCAATTGCATATTCAAGGCTTAGTGGAAAGCTGAGGTTGAACTTGAGTATTTCAAACTATGGTGCTGCACCTATGTATTTTGACTGGCCGTTGTGTGTATATGTGTTGGATGATTCTGGCAATGTATTGGAACGTGTGGAAACAGATATTAAGTTAAGTGAGATTGCAGGTGGAACTGTCAAACCGGTAGAAGCTACTCTCGCGCTTGATAAAGATAAATTCGAGGATATTCCTATATTGGCTATTGGCATTGAGAATCCAGAGACCGGAGAGGCGGAAATACAGCTTGATATGGATGTGGAGAATTACGGATATAAATACTTATTGAATTA
>CAMFPD010000061.1 GCA_945971355.1 uncultured Lachnobacterium sp. | reverse complement strand
AATAGCTTAATTCAAAGTGTTATCAACCTTGAACTTGGCAACCATCTGTTCAAGTGAGATAGCCTGATGCGAAAGCTCCTCAGTTGAAGCAGCCGTTTCCATAGCACTTGAAGAATTAGACTGAACAACAGATGTGATGTTGTCGATTTCTTCTTTGATTGCGTTAGCTTTTCGAGCTTCCTCTGTAGTATTCTCAGTGATTTCGTTAAAGGCTTCAGTAATCTCCCTTGAATTCTTGACGATGTTGAGGAGAGATTCTGACGTACGGTCTGCACAAGCCTTGGCGTTAGCGATTCCATCAATACATCTTTCGATGAGCTCTCCAGTGTGCTTAGAAGCTTCACCAGACTTAGCAGCAAGGTTTGAAACCTCCTCAGCAACAACGGCAAAACCACGTCCATTGTCACCGGCTCTTGCAGCCTCAACGGAAGCATTGAGTGCAAGGATATTTGTCTGGAATGAGATATTGTCGATATCTCCAACAATTTTCTTGATATCAGATGACATCTGCTCAACCTCAGCAACTACGCGGAGGAGCTCATTCATCTGCTCGTTTCCTTCCTGAATTTCAAGCTTCAAGTCATTGAGCTGTTTATTAATAAGCCTTCCATTTTCAGAGCTGTGGTTTATGCTGGCGGCAACATCATCCATCTCAGACATAAGCTTTTCAATTGATGCAGACTGTGATGTGGCTCCGTTTGAAAGTAGCTGAGTAGCATCTGCAAGCTGTTCTGAACCAATTTTTACATTGGAAGATGAACTCTGAATCTCAACAATTAAGTATGTGATAATTTCTTTTATCTGGTTAACTGAGTTAGCCAGAGTGTCAAATTCACCTGGATAACTGTTCATGTCGCTGACTGTGAGATCACAATTAGACATAGAAGATAAAATAGTGTTTGCCTGACCAAGAACCTTGTGAAGCATATCCACAAGCTGGGCAGCTGTGTTTTGCATAATTCCAATTTCGTCTTTTCTGGTGGTCTTAGGAATTTTCTGTGATAAATCACCCTTTGCAATTCCGATAAGTGCATTTTGCACAGTTATAACCGGTTTGCTGATTGTTCTTGCAAAAATACCTGCAATTATGAAAATAAGGAAAAGAACAACAAAATCCATAATCAATGAGATGCGGCCCATCATTCTTACTGACTGGTCAAAATCGCTAGACGGAGCTTCAACAATAAGCTGCCATCCATTAGTTCCAGGTATATCAGCTGTGGCAACGTATTGAGTTGTGCTTGGCTTAATCTCGGCTGGAGTAAGGATTAAGTCTGGATTGGCATTTACAATGTAATCTCCATCAGCATTGACTATGTACGCAATGCTATTTTCGCTTAATTTTATTTCATTTGTGATATCCTGCATAAAATCGATATCAAGTCTGAAATAAACTACACCTTTTATTTTCCCGGTTTTATCCTGAATTGGTGCGGCAATACTTGTTCCGTAAGTATTAGTATACTTGCTCAGTGTGATATCTGAAATATTTGCTTCGCCTGACAGTGCTGTCTGAACATAACCTCTATCACTGAAATCAGTTCCATCGATTAAGCTGACACCTTTTGTATCAAGGAGATTACCGCTTGTGAAGCCGAAGGACTCCACATAAGAATTGATGTAATTCTTTTTCTCCTCCAAGGATACATCTGAGGAATATAGAATGTTGCTCTGTCCAGTTGCAATGACTGCAGCCTTATAATTTTCCAGCAAATTCCCCACATTGTTTGCGCTTAATGTGGCAGCGTTATTTAAGCTGAGTTTTGAGCTGCTTTCGGTTCCTTTCATGCATATAAAGAAAGAAATGGCAGTTACAATAACCAGGCATAAAACTGTGGTGATTGAGAAAACCGTGGCAATTCGAGTACTGATCTTTTTCATTTGTAAGTTCCCTCCTTAAATTATTCCCTTATTTAATCAATATCTTTCCCATTTGATTATGTAAGAAACGATACATAATAATTATAAATAAAATACAAATAAGAGTAAAGAAAAAAGCTTATGTCATAATTAAGTATTTTATGTCATCAAAATAGTAGAAAAAAGGTGTTGCCATGAGATAAAATAATTGTGAAGTTACGTCTGAATTTGGACTATGATACGAAAATAAGTAACGGAGGGAACATAATGAGTGAATATGCTGTAGATGAAAATAAGTATGCGGCTCTTGCAAGGCAGACTGTTGCAGAAGGCTGTGTTCTATTAAAAAATGACAACGAAGTTCTTCCAATCAGGGCTGGTGAAAAGATTGCAGTTTTTGGAAGAGGGGCATTTAATTATTATAAAAGCGGACTTGGTTCAGGTGGACTTGTAAATGCAAAGTATGTTGTGAGTATTCTGGATGCCCTTAAAGGGGAAGAAAACATAACAGTGGATGAGAATGTTTTATCAGTGTATGAGAAATGGATAGAAATACATCCATATGATGCTGGAGAAGGCTGGGGCAAGGTGCCTTGGGCACAGGAAGAGATGCCTTTAGATTCGGCTGTAGTAAATAATGCAGCAAAAGAAAATGATAAGGCGGTTGTGATTATTGCAAGAACTGCCGGAGAGGATCAGGACAATTCTGATTTGCCAGGTCAGTACAGATTGAATGAAGTGGAGCTTGATATGCTCAAAAAGGTAAGAGCTGCATTTGGTGACGTGATAGTTTTACTTAATGTTGGTAATATCATCGATATGAAATGGGTGGATGAAGTAAAACCTGACGCTGTTTTATATGTATGGCAGGGTGGTCAGGAAGGTGGAAATGGAGTCTGTGATGTGCTGACAGGCAGAGTAAATCCGTGTGGCTCATTGACTGACACAATTGCGTACAATGTTTCCGATTATCCATCAGATTCTTATTTCGGAGATTTAAATAAAAATTATTATAAAGAAGATATTTTCGTGGGATACAGATACTTTGAAACTTTTGCAAAGGAGAAGGTGATGTATCCATTTGGATATGGACTTTCATATACCGAATTTGAGAATACATACAGCCTTGATACAGGTTGTACATCGTGCATGGATACAAACAAAGTAACTGTGAAAGTTACTGTTAAGAATACAGGAAAATATGCTGGTAAAAACACAATACAGGTATATGTAAAGGCTCCACAGGGTGTCCTTGGAAAAGCAGAGAGAGTATTAGTTGGATATGCAAAGACAAAGACTCTTGAGGTAGGAGATACTCAGGAACTTGAAATTACTGTATGGAAAAAGGATTTTGCATCCTTTGATGACAGCGGTGTTACAGGACACAAGGATGCATTTGTGCTAGAGGCTGGTAAATATCAGGTATTTGCAGGTGAGGATGTAAGAAATGCAGTAGAGATAGGCAGCTTTGAGCAGGAATTTACAGTTGTGGAGCAGCTTGAGGAGGCGTATGCACCAGGAGAAGGCTTTGAGCGTATGCATAGAAATGAGGACGGAAGTCTTGTGATGGAGGCTACTCCAGTCAGAACTTTTGGTCCTTATGACAGAGTTGAGAAACCAGAAGAAATTCCATACACAGGGGACAAGGGATACAAGCTTGCAGATGTATATAATAATAAAGTTTCTATGGACGAGTTTGTTGCCCAACTCTCGAAAGAGGACTTGGTGAGCATGTTCCGTGGAGAGGGAATGTCATGCAGAAAGGTAACTCCAGGAACTGGTTCAGGTTTTGGTGGACTTACTGAAAGCTTAAGAGGTTTCGGAATTCCAGCTGCATGTACTACAGACGGTCCATCCGGACTTAGATTTGATGTGGGAGCAAAAGCTTTCTCGCTTCCAAATGGAACACTTGTTGGATGCACATTCAACGATGAGCTTGTAGAGGAACTGTACAGTATGACAAGCCGTGAGCTTAGAAAGAACAGAGTTGACGCTCTCCTGGGTCCTGGTTTAAATATTCACAGACATCCATTGTGCGGAAGAAATTTTGAATATATCTCAGAGGATCCATTCCTTACAGGTAAAATGGGAGCAGCTCAGATCAGAGGCTTGAATACAGTTGGCACAACAGGAACAATTAAGCATTTTTGTGGAAATAATCAGGAGGCAAACAGACACTTTGTAGAAGGCGTTATATCGCAGAGAGCCCTTAGAGAGATTTATCTCAAAGGTTTTGAGATGTCTGTGAAAGAAGGCAATGCAAGATCTGTTATGACAACCTATGGTCCTGTAAACGGATTGTGGACAGCAGGAAGCTATGACCTTAATACCCTTATTCTCAGAAAACAGTGGGGATTTGAAGGAATAGTCATGAGTGACTGGTGGGCAAAGGCCAACTTTGAAGGTCAGCAATCAGATATTAGATGTCATGGGGTTATGGTGGCTGCAGGAAATGATTTGTATATGTGTTCAAACGATGCAGCAGATCAGACTCAGGATGATATAATGGATGAGATGGAGGCTGGAAGAGTTACAATTGGTCAGCTCCAGAGAAATGCCAAAAATATCTTGGGCTTTATTCTTAAATCACCAGCAATGCTTTATGAGATGGATGCAATTAGTCAGGAAGAACTTGATGAGATTAAGGCAGTTCAGGAAGAGGATGGAATCGTAACAGAAGTAGATTACTATGAGGCGGATGAAGATGGTACACTTGTAATTGATGGAAGTGGCTTTGATACATCACTGGGATCAACTGTATTATTTGGAATACAGACAGAGAAATCCGGTGATTATGAAATAGAAGTAGAGGTGAACTCATCATTAAATGAGCTTGCACAGCTGCCGGTTACAGTTTTCTATGACAATATGATAGTGGATACAATTGTGTTCAGAGGAAGCAATGGAGAGACTGTCTCAGAGAAAACCCACCTTGCTTATATTATGGGAAAAAACCATTTTATAAAATTATACTTTGGTGCAACAGGGATAAATGTGGAAAAACTCACATTTAAGTGCATTTCATAGTGGCAGAGTAGTGGAAACTATGATAGACTAACTATATTATTTATAAGTTGAGTAAATTTTCGTGTGGTTTAGGAATAGTTTTATGAAATGGATAGTGAAAAGGGTTTACAAATGACTAGTGACGAAATATATAAGGACTTATGTGACAAGATAGAACATCTTCAATATATGCCTGGAGAACGTCTAAGTGAGAATGACATATGTAAAAAATATAATGTTACCAGACATGTAGTAAGGAATGTTTTTGCAAAGCTAAAAGCTAGAAGACTGGTGGAGGTTTTACCGCAGAGAGGAACCTATGTTAGTCTCATTAATATGCAACTTATTTCTGATATTTTGTACATGAGAGAAGCAGTAGAGCAGGAGGCACTACTTCGAGTTTTCGAACTTTCAGAAGCAGAGAAGGAAACTCTTATACTAAAGCTTAGCACATTGGTGGATGAGCAGAAACGTTTTGTCAAGATTGGAAGATACACTGATGATTTCTATAAGCTGGACAATCAATTCCATGAGGAAATCCTGGTTGCAATCGGTAAACCTAACATTATGAATCTGATTTCAGAGTCATATATTCATATTAGAAGATGGCGTAATTTTGAGATTCGTACTGAAAAAAGGATGCGGGAGATTGTCCAGGAACACAAGGGAATCATTGAAGCTATTTCACAAAATAAGAGAGAAGAGGGGCGTGAGAGACTTCATGTTCATATCGATTCAGTTTGCAGGCACAGCAAACAGCTTATGGAGAGGGAGTCGCAATATTTTACTTGAAAAATGAAAATGTAGATAAATTCAGAGAGTTGAAAACCATAATTTTATGGTCACAATTCTCTGAATTTGTTTATAGGGAATTTTTTATTTGTTACCCAACAATTCTTCTGCAAAGGAATTGTAATCTTCCATTGTTGTGCATTTTGGTGCATAGTCTATGAGAAGCTTGTTGTTTTCCTGAGCTTCCTTTACCTTGACACATTCACGAATCTTGGAGTTGAAAACCTTAGTACCTGTTTCTGCTGCAAACTGCTCAAGTTTCTCAAGTACCTGTTTGTCAAGATTTGAGCGGCCTGAGTATTTTACAAGGAGAAGCCCTGCAATTTTCAGGCTTTGATTCTGTCTTTTTTGAACAGACTTTATTGTATCATACAGTTGATTAAGTCCCTGCATAGAATAAGCATCCGCTGTTACAGGGATGATAACTTCGTCCGCTGCTATGAGACAGTTGTATAAAATTACACTGAGAGATGGAGCTGTATCGATAACAATGTAATCGTAGCCGCTTAGCTCGTTTATTGCATCCTGTAAATGGTAAAGTCCATCGATGTCCCCATCTAACATTTTTTCTGATTTTGCAAGAAGTGGATCGGAAGCAACAATATCACCATTTGGCATATGCTGAATAACTTCATCAAGCGGAAGGTGATCTGAGTCGATTATCACATCATACAAAGTAGGGCAGTCATCAATTTGTGCCTGATATGTAGATGTACTATTGCACTGCTGGTCAGCATCTATGAGAAGTGTTTTTCCTTTTTTTGAAAGAATACCTGCAAGTGTTGTAGCTGTTGTGGTTTTTCCGATACCACCTTTTTGGTTAGCAATTACAAAAGTTTTAGACATTTTATTCCCTCCCAACTAAAAATCTATTTTTCCATCAAAATTCTGGTTAATAACATAGTACACAGCCTGCTCCTCCGGCTTGATGTACACACTTACTTCCTCAATTTCCTCATCGTTTATTCCATGAGATAATGCGTCTCTTTTAATTAGATTAAGAAGATTTTCTTCCGAGCGCTCTCTTCCCTGATACTGGATGTTAATATGTTTTTTTGCTGTTGCAAATCCACCAGTTTTCTGAGATGCTCTCTCTACACTACATTTTCTAGCCATAATATCCTCCTCGCTTTCGTAAAAAAATAACCGATAGGATAAAGTTTAGCATATTAACGTATTGATGGCAAATCTGTATAGTGAATTTGTATAGTGAAATTGAAAATCTGTGTAGAAAATTTTGTGTAGAAAATTTGAAAAAAGTTATTAACGTAGTGCGGATGAAATATGATAGAATACTTGTTATAAAAGGAAATTGACAGGAACATGACTTTACAATTAAATGTCAATAAAATATTGAATAGTGTGATGTGTGAATAAGGAGAAACTAATGAGTAATGTAGTTGCAAAGGGGAACAAAGACCAATACAAGATAACAATTATAGCCTGTTTTATAGGATATGTTGTTCAGGCAATAATCAATAATTTTGCACCGCTGTTATTTTTGACATTTCAGAGGACATACCATATTGGACTGGGACAGATAACTATGCTTATCACCTTAAATTTTGGTGTGCAGCTTCTTGTTGATTTGGTTGCAGCAGGATTTGTGGATAAGATTGGATATAGAGCTTCTATGCTTATTGCACATGTGGTAGCAGCAGTAGGTCTTTTCAGTATGACGATACTGCCGGAAGTGTTCAGTAATCCTTATGCAGGACTTATTATTTCAATTATTTTGTATGCAATCGGTGGTGGATTACTGGAAGTACTGGTGAGTCCTATTGTGGAAAGCTGTCCTACAGATAACAAGGAGGCGGCTATGAGCTTACTTCATTCTTTTTACTGTTGGGGACATGTGGCAGTAGTTCTTATATCTACATTGTTTTTCAGATTCGTTGGAATACAAAATTGGAAAATTATGACTTACATATGGATGCTTGTTCCAATAGTAAATGCACTGCTTTTCATCAAGGCTCCTATTGCAAGTCTTATAGAAGATGGGCAGAAGGGCATGAGCCTTAAAGAATTGTTTAAAAGCAGATTATTCTGGGTGTTTATGCTTATGATGGTTTGTGCAGGAGCATCTGAGCAGGCGGTCAGCCAGTGGGCATCTACTTTTGCTGAGATGGGACTTGGTGTAAGTAAGAGTATAGGTGATTTAGCAGGACCTATGTCCTTTGCAATTCTAATGGGAAGCTCCAGAGCATTCTATGGTAAGTTTGGGGAGAAGATAGATTTGGACAAATTCATGATTGGCAGCAGTATCCTATGTGCTGCCTCGTATCTTATGATTTCTCTTTCTCCGTGGCCTGTTCTTTCCCTGGTGGGATGTTCCATATGTGGTTTGTCAGTTGGAATTATGTGGCCTGGAACTTTCAGCAAGGCTGCCGCAGGGCTTAAAACTGGCGGAACTGCAATGTTTGCATTTTTGGCGTTGGCAGGAGACTTGGGATGTGGCGGTGGTCCAACTGTTATAGGACAGATTTCAAGCATGATGGAGGATGATCTCAAGAAGGGAATATTGTTTGGATTGTGTTTCCCTGTGATGTTGATTGTTGGAATTGTGATGTGTAGGGGGATGAATAAGACGAAATAAAATTGTTGCAAAATAATGGCTAAAAATCCCTGAAAATACTTTGAGAGAGAAGTGTTTTCAGGGACTTGTTTTTTAGGGGAAGAATTTAGTTTTCCCCACCAATCTGAACCATTTTAAAGCCTTCACCATGAACTTCATTTGATTCCAGAATAATCATAAATGACAAAGGATCCACTTCTTTAACGGCCTGTTGAACAGTGAACATTTCTTTGTTGCTGCAGGCACACATAACTACCTGTTTTTTGTCGCCCTGGTAGCCCCCCTGACCGTGGAGAATTGTGCTTCCGCGCTGGGATACATCATCTATAACCTGACATATTTTCTCCCCATGTTCAGTGACGATAAGAGTCATTTTTCCGGAATTCATGCCGTACATAATCTTGTCTGTTACGATGGCAAAAATGTAGTTCACAATCATACCATAAATAATTCCATCCACATCCTTAAAAATAATTCCACCGATAAGAATAATTCCAATATCAGAACAGAATGCGATATTTCCGATGGATAAATGCGGGCGAAGGGCCTTCACTGCCATGATTATAAAATCGGAACCGCCCGTAGATGAATTTCTACAATAGATAAGTGCATATCCGATTCCACCAAAAATTCCAGTGCACAGTGCAGCCAAAAGTCTGCTTCCTTCGTAAACAGGGAAAAGTGGCGCAATATAGTCAATGATAACAGATGAGATAATCATGCATCTTATTGAACTTATGAAGAATTTTTTGCCAAGCAGCTTGTAACAAATAATAGCCACCGGGATATTTAAGAGTATTGTGGACAAACCAATTGGCACATTAAATAACTGGTACAAAATAATTGAAATACCAGAAAATCCTGTCATTGGAAATTCTGCCTGTACAGCAAAGTTATAAATTCCTATTGCGATAAAAATGCTTCCCACAAGTTCCCAGAGAAGCTGTACGATTAATTCTTGTAATTTGTTCTTGTAGTGTTTCATTTCAGCGACCTCCTGTAAGCTGTTTTTGTGAGATGTCGTTAGGAAATATTGTGTTTAAATTACGACATAATATTTATTTGCAAAACAAAAAGAGCGCGGACGTATTATAAAAATATAATACGCCTGCGCTCTTCTCTGTGAACGAATTTAGCACGGTTATTAACTTATGTCAAGATTTTTGTGCATATTATTTACGGATTATTTATGGAAATGTTTTCCATAGTTTTCAGAGAACATAAACTGAAAGAGAATTTATAAAAAAATTCCAATTTTCGATAACGGCTACATAATAGCAGATGGTTAATGGCAGATGCATGAATTATAGCATTGCCAAAAGCATCATGGCTACATAATATGTAGCCAGATTAAATCCCTGTACCAGCTTTTCAACGTTTTTATTTCTGAAATGATAGAAATAGTAGAACAACAGTGAAAAATCAGAGAGCCAGAAAAGTATTCCGGCAATGCCGATTCGGATGCCAATGTATATATCTGCATAAGAGGTACTTGCTGTAAGCTGTAAGCGTTTTTGCATGATACAAGAAATCATAATATGTACAGCCTTCACCATAAATGCACTTACAAAAAATGAGTATATTAGAACGGCATAGCGCAATTTGCCAAGATGCAGATGGCAAAAGCCAATAAGCACCAACACAAGAAGGCACATGAGAAAAGGAATAATCACTTGTATATAATCAAAGTCTGGATAAAGTGTAAATAGATATACAAGGAATACAATGTGGGCAAGAAGAAACAGAAATATGCCAAGTCCTATGAATTTTTTCTTTCTATGTTTATTGTACAATCCCATAAACAAATCACCGCCAAAGCACAAGGCAAGGCCGGCTATTGAAAGTGATATATCATAATATAATCCCAGAATGACAAATAAGGCTGAACAAAGCATTTTGTATGGCACATAATGTTTTTTACCAGGCTCAAACATTGCAACAAGAATGAGGCCTGACACCAGTATAAGATAAACCAGAATGAAGTGCATAATAATCCTCCCAAGAAAGTATAAGTTTTATTTAGCAAGTATAGTTTTTTGTAACTGTTCAGGACAGATACGTTTTTTTAATTATACCCCATATTCACAGAAAAAAATGTGATATTATGTGTGATAACCACGAAATTAAAAGAAATAATACAAACGTACTATATTTTTCTTTGGATTTATGTTATAAATAAGGAGATGTAGGAAGTTAGAAATTAGAATTTATTTATAACACAAGGAGGAGCGTAAAATGAAACTTGCAAATATTGAAAATCCACAGGACCTGTTAGATGTAGTTGATCAGTGTGTAGGAACAGTTGAGCTTGTAACACCAGAAGGAGACAGACTCAACCTTAAGTCTAAGCTTTGTCAGTACATCTCTCTTACAAGTGTTTTTGCATCAGCATCAAATATTCCTGAACTTGAGATTATTGCTCATGAAGCTGAGGATGTAAAGAGACTTATGAATTTCATGATGAGAGGATAATTATTTATAAGTAATTTGATAAAGTATTACAATATATATTCTGTCTCTTATACA
>CAMFPD010000060.1 GCA_945971355.1 uncultured Lachnobacterium sp. | reverse complement strand
TTGATTATTAAGATTTATACTGACTCCACAAATCTCATGAAGGCTTCTCTGCCTTCCGCTGTACACTTATATACTCCTGCGCATTTAAGCACCTCGCTGAATACAAGTCCCATCTCCTCATGGATGATATCCATTACATTTGATTCATCAATCTTATCATATTTTGGAATGAAGCTTTCTGCCCACTCTGCATGGCTGGCAAGTGTCTCTGTTGATCTCAAATCCTTGCCTGTTACGATTGCATCTGCAAGCTCTGCCATCTCATCTTTAAGTCTTGCTGGAAGTACTGCCAGTCCCATTACCTCAATAAGTCCAATGTTCTCCTTCTTGATATGATGAAGGTGAGCATGTGGATGGTATACCCCAAGAGGATGCTCCTCTGTTGTAATGTTGTTACGAAGTACCAAATCTAACTCGTAATCCTCTCCACGGCGTCTTGCAATTGGAGTTATTGTGTTGTGTGGCTCTCCATTTGTCTCTGCATAGATAAATGCAGACTCATCTGTGTATCCTCTCCAAGCCACAAGAATTTTATCTGCAAGCTCAATAAGACGTTCCTTATCAGCTCCGCTTATTCTGATTACTGACATTGGCCATTTCACAATTCCAGCCTTTACATCCTCGAATCCCTCAAAGCTAATCTCCTTCTCAATCGGAGCCTTAGCCATGGCAAATGTATAATGTCCTCCCTGGAAATGGTCATGTGTAAGTATTGATCCTCCTACAATTGGAAGGTCAGCATTTGAACCAACAAAATAATGTGGGAAGTTTGTAACAAAATCAAGGAGCTTTCCAAAGGTTGCTCTCTCTATCTTCATAGGTGTGTGCTGTGAATTGAACACAATACAGTGCTCATTGTAGTACACATATGGAGAATACTGGAAATACCAGTCACTGTTATTGATTGTAACAGGAATAATTCTGTGATTCTGTCTGGCTGGATGATTTACTCTTCCTGCATATCCCTCATTCTCTGCACAAAGCTGGCACTTTGGATAAGCACTCTGCTTGGCATTCTTTGCTGCAGCAATTGCCTTTGGATCTTTCTCTGGCTTTGACAGATTAATTGTAACATCAAGTGTTCCAAACTCTGTCTCTGTTGTCCATTTCTGATCCTTCTTTATTCTCTGACGGCGGATATAGTTGCTGTCGCAGCTTAACTTGTAGAAATAATCTGTAGCTGCAATGCTTGATTCATTCTCGTACAAATCCTTGAATTTTGCTCTTATTTCACTAGGTCTTGCTACAAGGCATCCCATGATTTTGGTGTCAAAAAGATCCTTGTATACAATACTATTCTCTTTCATAATACCATTCTCATATGCATATGCCATCATATCCTCAAGTATATCTTCAAGTACCGCTTCTGCGCTCTCCTGAGTCATTGGCTCTCTCTTAGCAAATTCTTCAAATACAGAATCCTCTATGTCATCCACCTCAAGAAGCTCCATAAGCTTATTGATTGTATATGTCTTATCCTCTTTTTCTACGAGTCCTGTTGTAAGTCCATACTCTGCTAATTCTAAAATTCTTGTCTGAATCATTATTTACTCCCTCTCTTAAATCAGTCTGCTTGGTCCATCACCAATTGAAACCACATAGAATTCCGGTGTCTTTCCAACCTTTTCCTCATATGCAGCTGTGAGTTTTTCCTTAAACTCCTCAATTGCCTCATCCTTTACAAGACTGACTGTACATCCACCAAATCCGCCTCCTGTAATTCTTGAACCAATAACACCATCTATTTTCCAAGCTTCCTCAACTAATACATCCACTTCCTCACAGGATGTCTCATAATCATCTCTTAATGAAACGTGTGATGCGTTCATAAGCTCACCGAAGGTCTTGATATCGTTATTCTTAAGTGCCTCAACAGCCTTAATAGTACGCTGGTTCTCATATACTGCATGTTTTGCACGGGCACGGTTAATTTCATCCTTAATTGAAGATTTGAATTTCTCAAACTCCTCCTCTGTCAACTCACCAAGAGACTCTATTCCACATACAGTCTGCAAATCCTTCAGAGCCTGTGAGCTTTCATTGCGGCGGTCATTGTATGCAGATGTTACAAGGCTGTGTTTTACCATACTGTTTGTCACAACAATTTTTGCTCCATCAAGCTTAATTGGCGCATACTCGAACTCAAGTGTATTACAGTCAAGGAAAATCGCATTGTTCTCCTTACCCATTGCAGATGCAAACTGATCCATAATTCCGCAATTGCATCCATTGAAATTGTTCTCTGAATACTGTCCGATAAGAGCCAAATCCTTATTTGTCACATCAAATCCGAACATATCCTTAAGCATGAAACCTGTTACAACCTCAAGTGATGCTGATGATGAAAGTCCAGATCCATTAGGAATATTTCCGAATAAGCAAATATCGAGTCCTGCATCGAGCTTCATTCCTCTTCCCTCAAAAGCCCAGATAACACCCATTGGATAATTTGTCCACTCTCCATCTGCCTTTGGTGCCAGATTATCCAGTGAGCACTCAATAACTCCAAGGCTTTCAAAGTTCATAGAATAAAATCTAACCTTGCGGTCATTTCTCTTTCTTACAGCCATGTATGTACCGATTGTAAGAGCACATGGAAACACATGTCCCCCATTGTAATCTGTATGCTCACCGATAAGATTTACACGACCAGGTGCAAAGTAAACTCTAATTTCACCCTCATTCCCAAATAATTCCTCGAATTTTGCCAATACTTCATTCTGTATCATTTTTCCTCTCCTTTTCTTGTTTGAATTTGCGTTTATTTTGTTTAAATAATGTTCCTTGATTACTTATAACTCTATTATAACAGCGGATTTAGGCTTTTCAATAGTCCAAGTCGAAACTGCAACATAACGCAAAAAAGATGCAACAAAATTACATATTTGTAATCTGCTGCATCTTTTACCTCTAATTACTTTTTCTTGAAATCCCTAATAACCTCCCAAGTTGGAAGTGCATTACCATCATAGTCAAACAATGCCTGATTTGCCCACTCATTTCCACATGGACCTGGATCATTCATGTACTTAAGTGATGCTGGTGTTGCCCAACCAGAACCTGGCACTGGAATCCATGCTGGCTCCCACCAGAAAAATCCCATACCTAATCCATTTACCACATTGCTTACTCTGTTAAGGAAATCCTTAGTAAAATCTACCTGTCCCTGAATTGTCATAGGATAATCAATTTTCTCAACAAGAGCAGGGCGTGTAGCATAACCCTTGCGCTCAGAATCCTCAAGCTTCTCATAATCCTTGTAGTCCTCCATAGTGTATCCCATGGAAACCTCAGCAATTATTAATTCCTTGCCAAATCTTTTTGCAATATCATTCATATTGAACTCAAGTGCATCAAGGGAGCCATGCCAGAATGGATAATATGACAATCCAATGTACTCAAAATCTTCGCCTCTCTTGATATAATTTTCAAACCATCGCACATATAGTTCGTTATTTCCACCATTGTCCAGATGAATCATAATTGGAATTTCCGGATTAATCTTCCTGCAGGCTCTTATTCCAGAGCTTACAAATCTTGCAATATTATCATAATTTGGAACTTTTCCCTCAGGCCATAACAGACCATTAGACAACTCATTTCCAACCTGAATCATGGTAACATTGACACCTGCATCCAGAACCCTCTGCAAAGATTCTAAGGTAAAATCATATACTGCTTTTTCCAGCTCATCAGCCCCATAATTTGCCCATGCCTTTGGTTTTATCTGTTTTCCTGGATCTGCCCAGAAATCGCTGTAATGAAAATTGAGCAGAACACCAAAGCCAGCATCGGTCACCTTTTTACCTATAGCAATTGTCTCTTCCAAATCATTGTTACCTGCACCATATGGCTCTCCGTCCTCAGATTTTGGGTCATTCCAAAGTCTGATTCTGATTGTGTCTACATCATAGTCCTTTATTATGTCAAGCACATCTCTCTCGACACCATGATCATAATATTTTGCGCCACATCTTTCTAATTCTAATAATGTAGAAAGATCCATTCCTTTGATAAATCTACTCATTCTTCTCTCCTTGTTTGATATTTTAGATTCCCTTGAAGCAAAATGTAAAACTGATTTTTTCAGAAACATCATTCAGATATTCAGGATGAACCAATGCACCCCAGCTATCATCACCTGCCACTCCCATCTGGTGCTTTGCCACACGTACAACTGTGTAATGAACCTCTGGAAGTTCGAAATCATGTGCTGCATTTTCAAGTTCATGAGGTGTGTACGGCAATGCCGAGAATGATAATTCATCACCAAAGAACCTGATTCCTCTGCCCTTTATATCTGTGATTTCGGCATATCTCACACCACACTTATTGCCGCACTCCTGTGGAACAAGGTATTTTGCCATGTTATCCGCTACCTTATTTTGGTAAACACCATATTTGCCACCATGTCTTCTATCTGAATATGTCTCTTTTGGACCAAGTCCGTACCATTTGATTGTATCATAGTCGGCAGCAAATTTAAACATCATGCCAAATTCCGGCATATCTCCAAGTTCTTTGACCGGATCATACTCAAGTGTTGTCTCGATTGTACCATCACCAAATACTTTATAGGTCAAAAGACAACTGCTTCCTGGTGTTGTAGGCATATAGAAGGTATATGTAATCTTAACAAAGTTCTCCTCCTTCTCCACCAATGGTGATGTATCCTCAAACAGTTTCTCTTTTCTCGTAGTTATATACATACTGGCGATTTTCCACTGTGCGTATCTTTGTGGCATGTTATTACCATTATCATTGTTTGTAGGTGCTCTCCAAAAGTTTGGACGCGGAATATAATTCGGAAGCATTTCAACTCCGCCGTATACATAAGAAACCAGTCCCAGATTTATTCTTGAGAAAATCGCGCTGAAATTCTCACCCCTTACATTGATACAGCCATTTCCTATATTTAATTCAACAGGAAGTACACACTGATATCCCACAACCGCTTTCTTAAATACCTTCTGTCCAAATGCAACCTCATGACCTGCCTCTGCCCATATGGTATCCTTTTTCAAAACAAATGAAACCGTAACGATATACTCTGGTCCAGTCACGTTTTTCATATGTTCAGAAATAACCTTCGGAAGCTTAAACTCCTTATCCTTCAAAGGAGCAACTGCCATTTCCACAGGCACTCTTCTAACCTCTTCTCCATCAGCAAGGAGAAGCACATATCCCTTGTATATATCTGTGTTTACAAACAAATTCTTATTGATAACCTTGAATTTATCATCAGATACAAATTCTACAGAAATATTCTGATAGTTAAATTTTACCTCCTGCATCTTTGGAGAAGCTTCCCTGTCTCCACCATATGTAATTCCATTTCCTGAGAATTCTCCATCTGTGGGACGATCATCACAATCTCCACCGTATGCAAGGAACCATTTTCCATATCTGTCCTTCTTGTATACAGACTGGTCTATATAATCCCAGATAAATCCACCCTGATATCTAGGCTCCGTATCTGTCAAATCTGTATACTTATGCATTGCTCCACAGGAATTACCCATGGCATGTGTATATTCGCAACAAATAAACGGTTTTTCTTTATCCTTTTTAAGATACTCCTTTATTGCCTCAACAGAAGGATACATCTGACTTTCCATATCACTGGTATCGCTGTAGCTTCTGTCGTGGAATACACCTTCATAATGAACAAGTCTGTTAGGATCCAGCTTTCTAAACAGCTGTGACATTTCATAAATCACTTTTCCACCAAAGGACTCATTTCCACATGACCATATAAGAATTGCCGGATGGTTCTTATCTCTCTCATAACAAGATGTCACTCTGTCAAGCATCATTCCCATCCACTCATCATGATCCTTTGGAAGAACAAAGCTCTCCTCCACATATCCTTTTTCAAAAGCTTCAAAGGTTCCATGACTCTCCAAATTATTCTCTGCAATCAGATATAGTCCGTAGATATCACAAAGCTCATACAATGCTGAATCATCTGGATAATGACTTGTTCTGATTGCATTGATATTGTTCCTCTTCATTGTAACAATATCTTTGATGAGTTCCTCTTTATCAGGAACCCTTCCTCTGATTGATGAAAATTCATGGCGATTTACACCTTTAAACACAATTCTCTCACCATTAATTTTCATAATACCAGCAGCCATCTCAAATTTTCTGAAACCAACATACTGCGAAATGTATTCTACAATCTCTCCGTCCTCACCAGAAATCTCTATATTTAGTTCATACAGATTAGGCACTTCTGCACTCCAAAGAATTGGCTTTGCAACCTCTGAAACTACAGTGAGCTCATCTGAGACTAAATCTGTTTCCATCTGATGAATAAGCTTCTTTGTATCGCTGTTATCTTTTATGGATAAATCTCCTACTTCATATAAAGAAAGCTTTGCATGACCTTCACCCTCTGTTCTTAGTTTTACAGACAAGGTTCCATTTGCAAGACTATCATCCAATGTTGGAACAATCTTAACATCCCATACATGTGTACTTGGAACAGCATATAAATAGACATCTCTGTATATTCCTGAGAATCTGTAAAAGTCCTGATCCTCGCACCAGCTGCTTGATGTCCATTTCCACACTCTCACTGCCAGCTTATTCTCTCCATCCTTCAGATAAGGTGTAAGCTCAAACTCAGCAGGATCAAAGCTGTTCTCACTATATCCCACATACTTTCCATTGAGCCATAACGCAAAACCACTCTCAACACCCTGAAATGAAATACAGATTCTCTGTCCTTTCATATTTTCCGGCAATGTGAAATATTTCACATAGCTTGCAACCGGATTAAATTTCTTCGGTATTTCACCTGGTTCAATTTTCTCTGTTGCTTCCCATGGATATGTTGTGTTTGTATAATGAGGATTTCCATATCCTTCCATCTGAATATGGGCAGGAACACGAATTTCATCCCACTCTTTACAGTCATAATCCAGACTTTCAAAATCTGAAACTGCAAGAGACATATTCTTGCCATAAGAAAATTTCCACAATCCATTCAAATACATTCGATAGCTTGTTTTTTTTGCAAGACATTCATACTCATCTTTGTATATCACATGATCTGAATGAGCCTGCAGTCTATTGTCCTGATAAAATTCAGGATTCTTTAAATTTTCAACATTGAACTGACTCATAATTTTTCTCTCTCTTTCAATTATAGTCAAAAGGTGTGCACAAAATTTGTGCACACCTTTTGCGCACTACAAATACGCAAATTATTTAACTGAACCTGTAATTCCTTCAGCAAACTGTTTCTGTAATACGAAGAATACAATCATTGTTGGGATTGAACAGAAAAGAACACCCATCATAAGCATTCCATAATCTACCGAATAGCCTGCTGCAAGGTTTGCAATAAGCATTGGCATTGTCTGCGCTCTGTTATCTGTCATAACAACCTTTGGCCACATATATGCATTCCATGCATTCATAAATGTGATTACCGCTGCCGCTGCATATGTGGATTTCTGAACTGGCATATACATCCTGAAGAAAATGCCAAATTCGCTTAATCCGTCAATTCGTGCCGCCTCCATAATATCAACCGGGAAGTTTCTTGAATTCTGTCTGAACATCATTATAAGGAATGGTGTCGAAATAGCTGGAAGCATAAAGCCCCATACAGTATTTAAGAAACCAAAGTCTGACATCATCTTAAAAAGTGGAATCATTGTAGCAACCTGAGGTACCATCATAGCTAAAAGAAGAATAGAGAATACTAAATCTTTTCCTTTGTCATGGTAAAGCTCAAATCCATATCCAGCAAGAGAACACACTAATAATGCTACAATTGTCTGAATACCAGCATACTTAAATGAGTTCCAAAGTGCTCCCCAGAGATCCTGCCCTGCAAGGAGGTTTTGTAAGTTTGTAAGTGCATATGTACCAAATGCCAATTTTCCTCTAGCCACATCAACAGTATTGTTTGTGGCAGCTGAAATCATCCAGTAAAATGGGAAAACTGAAATAAATGATACTATGATAAGAAATATGTATGAAGGAATTAATCTTCTCTGAATATTTGATCCAAGTCTTTTCTTAGTCACGCTTATCACCTACTTTCATATTAATAAACGCAAGGACTGCAACCATTATAAATACTACGAAGCACAGAGCTGACGCATATCCAAAGTTTGCAACACCCTGACCAAATGAAATATTGTAAATGTAATGAGACATTGTGATTGTTGAATTTGCAGGTCCACCACTTGTCAAGTTTACTGACTCATCGAAGAGCTGTAATGTACCATTAATTGACATAATCACTGTCATAACAATTGTTGGCTTCAAAAGTGGAACTGTAATTTTCCAGAATGTCTGCCATCCATTGGCACCATCAATTTTTGCTGCCTCATATACCGAATATTCAATGTTCTGAAGTCCTGCCAGGAAGAATACCATATTGTATCCTGTCCATCTCCAAATAAGTGCTATGATAATGATAGCCTTCGCACTACCTGCATTTCCCAGGAAATTGTAATTTTCAGATAAGATTCCAAGATTAACAAGGATTGTATTGATCAATCCGTTTGTTGCAAACATTGACTTGAAAATCAATGAATATGAAACAAGCGATGTTGCACATGGCAAGAAAACGCATGTACGGAAAAAACCTTTAAATTTCAAATCCTTATTGTTAAGTAACTGTGCCAGAAGCATAGCAAGAACAAGCATAATTGGCACTTCAATTAATAAGTATAAGAATGTATTCTTCACAGATGTTTTGAAAATAGCATCCTGAAACATTCTCGAATAGTTGTATGTAGCTGGATCACACCACTTCATATTTGCAGATGGTCCAGTTTTAAACGAAGTAAAAATCGCCTGAATAATCGGATAAAAGCTCATGATGCAGATTAAAATTGTAGCTGGAAACAAATATGTCCATCCAGCAATCTTCTGCTTACCTGTAATACTAAGTCCCTTTTTCTTATTCATTAGGAGCCCCCTATCTTAGTCTATAAACGGGGAGTCGGAAATTCCGATTCCCCGTTCAAATAACTCATAACTTAGGTTGTAATTAAAGTCCCATTGTGAACTCTAAGTTGCTTTGTGCTGTGTCTAACTCTGTCTGTAAATCAGCACCACCCTTGATATTGATGATTGCTGTTGCAATGTTAGAACGTGCGTCGTAGTGGTAGTCGCTCTGCTCTACAACTTTTACGTGAGATCCCATCTCAACGATGTCTGCATAAATTGACTGTCCATTGAAGTAATCAACACCCTGGCTGTAAATTTCTGACTGTCCAGCTGAGATACAGCATGTGATAACACCACCGTTTGTAAGAGCAGCATCATATGTAGCAACTGCTCCATCTCCACCACCAAATGTGTATGCTAAGAACTCTTTAGCAAGATCTACATTGTGGCAGTTTCCTGTGATGTAAAGTGAAGAACCACCGTTTGAAGCATATCCTTCGCCACCCTTTAATGTTGGCATAGATGTGATAGCCCATTTTCCTGAATTCTCAGATACCTGCTCGATTGTAGGAATAATCCAGTTACCATTCATAACACCTGCAACCATGTCTCCCATAATTGTCTGATCTGTGTAATCTGACCAGTCATTTGCAAGGTATAATACATTCTTGTTTGCCATCTCTACGATTTTCTCAACAACTTCCTTAAGTGTCTCGTTGTTAGCAATATCTGGCTTTCCATCCTTGAACTGTGAAGCACCTTCAGCCTGAAGCATCATGTAAACTAAATCGTTTCCATCACCGTCCATAGAAAGTAAGTACTTTCCTGTCGCAGCGTAAACAGCCTCACCAACCTCGATGAACTCATCCCAAGAACATCCTGTCATATCATCAACTGTGTATCCAGCCTGCTCAAGTAAGTCAGTTCTGTATGCAAAGATAACTGTTCCGTTATCAACTGGGAATCCGTAATGAGTTCCATTATATGTAGAGAAAGAAATCTTCTCCTCTCCGAAATCTGACCAATCAACGTCTGCATCATCTACTGATGTCCAAGCGTCTGGATAGTTTGTAACGTACTGCTGGAAATAATGATCCTGGAAAAGTACGATATCTGGTAAGTTACTATAATCTCCTGAAGAACCAGCTAATGTGATAGCATCCTCAACATCTGATGACTGTGACTGCTCAATAATCTCAAGATTAAAATCTGGATTAGCTTCCTTGTAAGCTGCTGCTGCTGCCTCAAGTGCAGGAATATTAAAATTCTTATCCCAAGCATATACTGTCAATGTGTTAGGATCGTCTGATGTTGCAGATACTGTTTCCCCTCCAGCCTCTGTTCCATTTGTGCTGTCTCCTGTTGCAGCATCTCCTCCTTTGTCGCTTCCGCAGCCAGCAAACAAAGAAGCTACCATTGCCGAAACAAGCATTGCTGATAAAACTTTCTTTTTCATATTCTTTTCCCTCCATAATAGAATATATAGTTTCCGTAACCCCAAAGGTGTGTTCACAATTTATCAACATATTTATTATGCACTATGACTAAATTGTTGTACCCTCATCTCGATTACATAGTCATTATAACGAATATTATAAAATAAATGTGAACATATCCAATAGAAAAACGGGCGTTTTCAACCAAAAACACCCGAAAATACCCGAAACGAGTACTAATTACCTATTATTTTACCATCCTTTTAGTGCAGATATCCTATAATTCAACAATTTGTGCTCGTAATTTTCAGGATTAATCTTCCATTGATACGGCGAAGTGTCCAAGAACTTCCTAAAGTTACGATTAAAGGTACTGGTTGTAGTAAATCCACATTTACTTGCAATGGTATCCATAG
>CAMFPD010000059.1 GCA_945971355.1 uncultured Lachnobacterium sp. | reverse complement strand
TTGAAGTACACCTTCCCTGAAGGCAAAAGAATGGTATCTGGCAAATCTAAGGCTTTACTCTACGTTTTCTTCGAGATTGTATATATAACTTTATACACATTATAAATTGTATGTGGTGCCAAATAGAACCTTGCGAAGCGTAGCAGGCTGAGCAGCCAATTAGCGTTCAAAGCCCGGCACATCATGAAATCCAAGCAATAATTTATATATAAATTGTAGCACAGCAAAGAAAAAAAGAAAGTCAGCGAACCGACTTTCTTTCTTAGAATTTTCTTAAGTTAGCAGATTTGGGGATTACTCCTCCATGATTACGTCAACCCATCCCTCAGGAGCTTCGAGCTTGCCCATCTGGATACCGGTTAAAGTCTCATATAATTTCTTTGTTACAGGTCCCATGTCATCCATTCCGCTTGGGAAACAGATTTCCTTGCCATGGTCTACAATCTTACCTACTGGTGAGATTACAGCTGCAGTTCCACAGAGTCCACACTCTGCAAAATCTGAAAGCTCTGAAAGAAGAACCTCTCTATGCTCTACTTCCATTCCAAGATATTTCTCTGCAACTACCATAAGTGAACGGCGTGTGATTGATGGAAGAATACTGTCTGACTTAGGTGTTACAAGCTTTCCGTCCTTTGTGATGAAGATGAAGTTTGCTCCACCTGTCTCCTCTACCTTTGTACGTGTAGCTGGATCGAGGTACATATTCTCATCAAAGCCCTTCTCATGAGCATCCACAATCTGATATAAGCTCATTGCATAGTTAAGTCCTGCCTTGATATGACCTGTTCCATGTGGTGCCGCTCTATCATAATCTGACACACGAATTGTGATTGGCTTTGCGCCACCCTTGAAGTATGGTCCTACTGGTGTCACAAAAATTCTGAACTGATATTCCTCTGCTGGCTTTACACCGATTACCGGGCTTGTTCCCATCATGTATGGTCTGATGTAAAGTGTTGCTCCTGATCCAAATGGTGGTACCCATGCTGCATTTGCTTTTACCACTTCCTCAACAGCCTTTACAAAACGATCTACTGGGAATACAGGCATTTTAAGTCTCTCACATGAATCTGCCATTCTCTGAGCATTTAAGTCTGGGCGGAAGCATACGATTTTGCCGTCCTCTGTTGTGTATGCCTTTAATCCCTCAAAACATGTCTGTGCATACTGGAATACACCTGCACACTCACTGAGAGTTACTGTTGCTTCTGTTGTAATCTCTCCATCATCCCATTTTCCATCCTTGTAGTTTGCTACAAAACGGTAATCTGCTACCTGATATCCAAACCCTAGGTTTGACCAATCAATATCTTTCTTTTCCATACTATTTTCCTCCACAATTAAAAACTAGGTTTATTCTAGTCCTATAATTTTTCTTTGTCTAGTAACAAAAATTTATAGTCACTATAACCATAATTTCTAATATTAGTTCATTTCTATAACTTATTATCCCTTTTATATAAGAAGTCCTGACTTCTCCTTGCTTTCCTCTATCATATGATTTAGTTTCGCAAATGGCTTTCTGAGAAGTCCGATTGCCACTGATATTAGAATATATATTCCCAGCACTCCTAAATCCTTTGCCAGATAATTTCCATAGAATCCGCCTACACATTCTCTCAGACCATTCATTGCATAGGTAAATGGCAGGAACTTGTATACCGCCTGATATACTGCTGGAAGAACCTCAACCGGGAATGTTCCTCCTGCTCCCGCAACCTGTACAACCATGATTACTACTGCAATTGCTTCTCCCACGTTTCCAAATGAATATGTAAGAGAGTACATAAACAATGTAAACATAAAGCTGATTATTGCAGATGTCACCCAGAACAGGAATGGATGCACACAGTATATCTGCACATAAAACAAGTTTCCAAGCACTGTAATAAGAGTCTGTGCCTGACCTATCAGGAAGAATACAATATATCTTCCAAAGAATTTCTGATAATTCTTTACTCCCTTCAAATCATCAGTATCAACCACTTTTACATGTACAAGAGCTACTGTAATGAGAGCTCCTACCCACAATGCCAATACTGTGTAGAATGGTGACATTGCAGAACCATAGGTCTCTATCTCATAAAATGCTACCTCATCCATCTGAATTGGTGAAGATATAAAACTTGCTATAATTTCCGGCTCTGTCTCAAGAAGCTCCATAACCTCCTTGTACTGTTCGTTATCAGATAAACCATTCAGGCTATCTATAAGCTCTCTTACTCCGTTTTGTAATTCTATTACATACTCCTTTGTAGCTGTAATATCACCGGTTCCATTTTCAAGTGTTGTCTGATAGCTTTCTAATGCAGAATCTATCTGTGGGAAACTATCATCCAGACTTTCCAGCATACTTTGTGCTTCTATAAGGGAAATCTCAATATTATTAACACTGTTATTCAAGCCTGGTGCAATTGAATAGTCAAAGCTTGACTGTAATGATGAAATTGAACTGGAAACCGAAGATATACAATCTGCTACAGTTCCCTTTAATGTATTTAACTTTTCATCTGTTATTGCCACATCAGCTGTAAACTCGTCAATAGAGCCTTCCAATTTGCCGAAGCTTTCTCTGACCGAGCTGGTATCAACATCAAACGAATCAAGCGTATCCAGCGTTCCATAGACCATATCGCTTACCTTTTCAAAGCCTTTTAGCTGGTCTGCAAAGCTTGTGTCCACTGTAAAATTCTGCACTGTCTGGTTTACATTAGAAAGCTGTGCATTAATATTGTTCAGACTTATATCCACCATGCTTGCTACAGCCTGTGCTGTCTGTGAGCCCGACAAAACAGACTCCTGCATAGCAGACACAGAACCCTGGCTGCCCTCTATCAGCCCTTCCACACTTGGCAGGATGGATTGTGTTGTATCCACCAGATCAGCTGCTGAACCTGTTAAAAGCGAAAGTGTATTTAATAGATTAGCATATGTTCCAAGATTCTGCTCTATTTCTTCCAGTTTTACCAGTACCCCTTCTGTGATACTTTCACTGTTTCCTGCCAAAAGCTCCCCAGCTGAGGATGCTGCCTCTGTTAATGTGCTCAATATGGCTGCATTTACCTCTTCCTGCACAGTTGTTTTTACCTTGGAGGTAATCTTGGTTGCTATGGCATTCTTTTTGCTATTCTCATAATAAGAGATTGTTGGATGATTTGGATCCCCGTTTAAGAAACTAAGCATATCTTCGGTGAAATTCTCTGGCACAACAAGGGCAGCATAAAAATCACCATTGTACACTCCCTGGAGCGCATCCATCTCTGTTTCAGTGAATACCCAGCCAATAGTTTTATTAGCCTCTAAATTTTCAATAACTGTAGAACCCACGTTGACGCTTAATCCACCAAGTGCGACTCCCTCATCACAGGAATAAACTGCAATGTTCATCTGTGAGGTAGCACCCTCTCCATATGGATCCCAGTTGGACATAATATTAAACCATGCATACAGTGCCGGGATAATAGATAATCCCATTATAATTACTATTGCTACAACATTACTTGATAATCTCTTTACATCCGACAGGAACACACGAAATATATTAATCATCTGAGTTCCTCCTCTTATCTATAATCTGATGGACTGCTGCTTTCTTTTCATTGACAGTCTCTGCTGCTGCCGCAATATGCTCCTCAACCTTTTCCTGGGCGGCTGCCAAATGCTCCTCTGCTATTGCCACATTGTCTGTAGGAATAAGTCCCTCAAATTCAGGCTCTGACTTCCCACCTATTTCATTTATCTTCTTTTGCAATTCATAATCTATAAATTCAATCCAGATTAAGTATGCTGCTATACCGAATAAGCTTGCTATCCACAGAACAAGAAATACAATTTTATTACTTCCTGTTATGAAAAGCAGATTCAAAAAGACAAGTGGCACAATCCAGATGCACTTAATCCCTATCTTGATTCTTTTTTGATTTTTTTCGTGTACTGCATTCTCATAGCTCATGAGCCTGTCATACATCTCATGAAATTCCTTATCTTCGCTCATGTGCACCTCCTATAACATCTTAGTATCTTCCATTCTCTCTTCAATAAATTCATTGAGCTTCATAAATGGAATTCTAATCACAAGACCAATTACAAGTGCTGCCACTCCAAACAACGCAAGCTGCAGCATACAAACCAAATATGTATTTTCATACATTCCACCTATGCACTCTCTCATGGCATTTATCGAGTATGGGAATGGGAAGAAAATGTACACACCTCTAAAGAAGGACGGCAATGCTTCTATTGGGTAAGTTCCTCCACTTCCTGCTATCTGGATAACCATTACCACTACCGCGATAGCTTTTCCTATATCTCCAAAAGCAATTGTAAGAGAATATATCAAAAGGGAAAATACAAGGCTTGCAAGTGCTGCCACTCCCCAGAATCTCCATGGATGCAGGCACTGTATTTTAAGCAGAACCAAATCACCCCATACAATTATCGCAGTCTGTATCTGAGACAAAAGCAAAAATGTAAAGTATCTTCCAAAAAACAGCTCTGGTAGTTTTGCATTTTCAATTCCATCTGACTTGGCATGAACCTTCACAATTGACACAAGAATTGTCATTCCAACCCATATAGCAAGAGTAGTATAAAATGGTGCTACTCCAGAACCATAATTTGAAATCTCATATATGTAATTATCGTTCACCTGAACCGGCTCTGAGAAAAATGAACCAAGTGACTCCGGATCACCAGCCAGAAGATTCATTACAACATCAAGCTGCTCCTCCGAATCTGCTTCCTTGATTTCCTCAAGCGCAGACTCAATTTTTGTCCTTGCATTATCAAGTATACCCTGAAGTTCTGAAAGGCTCATATTTAAAACATCTAATGTATCACTCACTCCAACAAATATCTCGCCCATAGTTCCTGTTGTATCTGAGATATTTCCAAGAATAGTCTCAACAGAAGACAATACATCTCCCATCCGATCTATTAATCCTGTAACCTGAGGAACTACCTGACCATTATACATATTTCTGATATCAGCCACATTCTGACTGTATGTACCAAGAGCATTCTGTGCCGCTGCAACTGCAACATCTGCCGCCCCTGTAACATCTATATTTCCCGCTGCTGTTCCAATTCCAGTTGCGATGTTCTGCATGGAATCAATTGTTCCCTTAATACTTGAAATACTTGTTCCACCGATATTCAAATCAGTTCCTTCTATTCCGGCATCAGAAATCTTATCAAAGGGAGTAGACAATTGGACTAATTCCTCTGCAAGCTGTCCTGCTGTCTCACCAATTTGTTTTAAATCCTCTTTTAAAACTGCTGCATCTGTTTGTAACTGTGCATCAGTTATCTGCTGTGAAAGTGTATTAAGTGTTGTTTCTACTGTTGTCAGCTGTGTATTAATGGAACTGCTAAAGGTATTAAATGATGTCTGTGTAGAAGACAGCTTTGACTTTCCTTCCTCTATGGAATCAATTCCATTTTGTATCATTGCCTGTCCAGACTCCATAGAGTCAGACATATTCTGTGAAGCCCCTGACAAATCATCATTTCCATCCATCAGAGTATCAATCATCTCACTGTATCCTATAAGGCTCTCATCCACATTCTCAAGCTTTTCTACAAATGACCCTACTACATCCTCATTTTCCAAATCCTCTGAAAGAATATTGGTATTCTCAAAAATACCTTCTGCTACAGCCTGTACGAATTGCTTGTTAACGTTCCTCTGAACCTTGGATACTGCTGTGTCTGTAATCTTTGTAGCTACAGCATTTTTCTTGTCATTGACATAATAAGTTATTTTAGGGTTTTCAACATTCTCCTTTACACCATGGTACATTCCATAGGTAAAACCTGAATCAATAACAATTGCAGCATAATAGTCACCTGCTTTAACACCTTCTGTAGCTGCATCCTCCGTGTCCAAAAATACCCATCCAATGGAATCACTTTCTTTTAGCTCATCAACAATTGACTGACCCATGTTTAGGTTTTCATTGTCCTCATTCACCCAGCCATCATCATTGTTAACTACCGCGATTTTCACATTGCCGGTATTGGCATATGGGTCCCAGTTTGCATAGATATTAAACCATGCGTACAGCGCTGGCAAGGCACATACACCCACTGCCACAACCAGTGCCAGGAAATTTTTAAGCAGACCTCTTATATCTCTCTTAAAAATCAAACCTATATTTTTCATGTTACACCTCCTGAATGCTACGAAATACCAAGTAATTCAATAGCTTCTTCTGTTAATTTACTCCTGTTTTCCTTAAGTAGCAACAATTTATTATACTTATAGAAAGCCTCATTCCCACATTCGGAAATAAATTTCAGGCTGTAATATCCCGATGAAAGTTCTGTCAGGAATATTACAAGCTCCTGTCCCTCCCCATATACCTTTACCATAAAATCAAAGGCATTATCCAAGTGTTTCTGAATATTTGATATGCTCTCTTTTCTAACAAACTCAATTGTGTCAAATCTGTCTTTTATCAACGAGAAATCAGTAGCTGAATTTCCTGTTGTCTCCGCCTTAAGGAAATCCACCATCTCTGTCATTCTCTTTATTGCCATACCTGCAATTTTCTGTTCATCCTTATCAATTATATTATTCTCTTTTTGCTTTTCATAAATCTGTCTCTTTGACTCAGTCAGCCTACCTAAAATAGCTACTGCAGCACCTTTTTCAAGCTTTAGTTCCTCTCTTAGATACTTAAGCTGCTCAAGCAGCTGTTTCTGTGACTCCAGCTCATAGACATATGTTTTAAACTCCTGTGTAAGTGCATCTGTCAGAAGTCCAATCAGGCTTAGTTTCTCATCAAATGGTGCATCCTTAATCAGTGTGCCATCTATCTGAACTGTTCCCTCAAGTATCTCTGGAATACGATATATATTTTTGTACTTATTGTACAATTCATAGTAATTAGCAAAATCTCCAGCGATTTCATCATCCTGCAAATACTGAACCACAAAATCCTTATTTATTGGGATTCGCAATTCCTCATATACCTTCATCACATGGGAAAGATCCTCCCAGCCTCTTGCTGTTACAAATCTCTTTCCTTCCACATCTGATACAACATTATAGAAATTTCTCTTCTTTATCTCCAGATAAGCCATTATAGCGCCATGGATTCCTGCCTTGTAGGCATATTCTCTCCATGCACTGTAATCCTCTTCAATAAATATTCTTTTCACACGGTCAAGAGTAACTATATCGAAATCTCTCACCGATTTGTTAAACTCAGGTGGATTTCCTGCTGTCACAATCACAAAGCCTTTTGGAACCTGATGGTTTCCAAATTTCTTATACTGCAGAAACTGGAGCATTGTAGGGGCAAGTGTCTCTGAAACACAATTAATTTCATCCAAAAACAAAATTCCCTCTTCTATTCCAGTCTTCTCTATCTGCTCATACACCGATGCAATTATCTCGCTCATGGTGTACTCTGTTACAGAATACTCTCTGCCGTCATATTCCTTCTTGGATATAAAAGGAAGTCCAATTGCACTCTGTCTTGTATGATGTGTAATTGTGTAAGAGACCAGATTTATACCAAGCTCCTTTGCCACCTGTTCCATAATAGCTGTTTTTCCAATACCTGGAGGTCCCATTAAGAGCAGCGGTCTCTGTCTCTCTATTGGGATTGCATATTCTCCCATATCATCTTTTTTCAAATATGCAGTGATAGTATTTTTCACTTCCTGTTTTGCTTCTTTTATATTCATAAATGCTCCTATAAATATACTTTAAGCGCCCATTTTGGCACTTTTATCTCCTCTATTTCATTTTCCTCGTCTATCACAAAAGCTACATCATATCCTACTGCATTTGTAGGATATTTTCCTCTTCCGTCTGTAAAATACATAAGTCCCTTTAAATTTTTGATTTTTCCTGATGAAATCATATCATCCACCAACTCAAACACCGGACGAAAATCTGTACCATACCCACCTTTTACACTGAAGGCTTTTGCATACTTTTCCATATCAGACAGCTCATCTATATGAATAACCTGCTGAATCTGGTCATCACATTCAATAATATAGATATTTACTTTTTTGAAGAAGTTCTCCTGATTTTTAAGTATTGCGGCCGTCTCATTCAAAAACTTCTGCACTTTTGTTTCCTTGCAGGATGCAGATGTATCTATGGCTATTACAAGCTCCTCCACCTTCCTAAGCTCCGCATACTCATTTTCTTCTATAAGTGGCATGTTGCCGTAAGTTTCAAGTCCGTACATATAAAAGCCATAATCAAAGGAATCCAGATCCAGAGTTATCTCTTCTCTCAAAACTGCAAATTTCTTCAAAAATTCAGTATAGCTCCTTCTGGATTTGTTCTGAATTTTAAGAAGCCATTCAAGGCTTCCTTTTTCATCAGCACCTTCCTGCCCATTCATCTCAAGCTCACTCTGAATCCTCTTTGCATTTTCATCCCACTCTTTTTCCTTTTGCTGTATCAAAAGCATCGGTGGTGGTATAATCTCCTCCTTTTCATTCTGCCTCTTCTCATCCTCCGGGGGTTCCATTCGCTCCCAAAAACTGTGGTCACACAATTCAAATTCCTGTCGTAGAGATTCCTCCTCATATGGGTCCCTCTTTTTCAGAATGAAATAATGATATATCTTTTCTGCTGTTAGTACCCCAATCTCTTCCTTAAGCTTTGAGTACCATTCTTCTCTCAAATCAGAAGTCACCCTTAAAATCGTTGGATAATCCATTGAGTCAACAACTGACTCTGCAGCTATATCACAGCATAAATCCCACAGCTGCGAGTCCTCATATTCCTTTGCTGAGTACATGTGCCTGAACAAACAGTGCATTAACATATGCATATATGTCCTGTTCAATATATCAGGACGTTCCACATACATCTGCAAAAGATATGTAGGATTATATCTTATATACACTGCATCTGTCCCAACTGTTCTTGTAAGAAGATCCATTTTATAGTCAAGACTGTTTAAGGCACTTCCCATAAAATGCATTGACAGATATAGCTCAGTTCTCACTGAACCAAGCACTTTTTGGCCCATCTCCTCCAGCTCTATTCTTGTCTTCATCACCAGTCCTCCAAGGACAAATCGTTAGATGTATTTACTATAAGCATACCATAATTTTCTTTCTGATAATTCATAAATAATGCACAGCTTTCAGTCAATCCATCTTCCGACGTAATTTTTATTGCCATTTCCACTGCTTCTTTGGTTATCAATCTGTTTTTACACATATAGTCAATTATCTCTGTTGTCCTTCTGTCAAGGGAACCCTTTGTTTTTTCCCTCAGAAAATATCCCAGTATCTCCTCAGATTTTCTAAGCACATATCCGTTGTATTCCTGACTGAGCTCATCCTTGAGATTATAGGGATACATAAGCCTGTCCAGTGCAATCTCTGCCGCGGTATCAGTACTGTCACTTATTACATTTTTGAATAATCTGTCATAGGTTAATAAATCTATATTTTTTCTCGTAACACACTCTCTGTATGGATAGCCTGCACCCTCGATTTTATGGTGCAAAACCCTTGCCTCCACATCCTCCACAAAATCATACACATATGCAGGAAATGTAAGGCTAAATCTCTCTCCATTCTTCAATTGCAGATTAAACCTAAGCTTTCTGTCATTGTCCCTCAGCATATCTCGCATCACAGAGTAGTTATCATTTCTAAATACAATACTTATCTCTTCCAGATTTCTGCACTGCTTGATAACACCGTCGTAATAGTCCTCAACACCATCATACAACTGGATTTTTTTCAGTCCTGTGCAATTATAAAAAGCATATCTTCCAAGTATCTCTATGGTATCTGGAAGCTTAACCTCAACTATGTCCCGCCTACCTGAAAATGCACTGGCACACACTTCTTTTACCGGCAAACCATCGATTTCTTCCGGAATAATCAGTGCAGATATTTCACCATCATAGCCTGTCAAGGCAATATACTTATTTCCATGATTGTCGTTTTTGTAATCATATAGCAGGGGCATCAGTATTTCTCCTTAATCTCTCCTATAAAATATAATGATCCAAATGCCAGATTTTTTATATCTGTACTTAAGGTTTCTAGGGCTTCATTCACACTTTCCACACAGTTTGCCACAACACCATTTTCATTTATAAATTCAGCCAGATCCTTTGCCTGAAGTGCTCTGTTACTGTCTGCTGTCACTGTCACAAAATCCTTAGCTAATGGCAACAGCTCTCTCACCATTTTCTTGTAATCTTTATCTGCCATAACCGCCATTATCATATGAAATTTTTCTGAGGGGTATAAAGTTTCCAAGCTTTTTCTAAGGGCAGATACCCCATGTCCATTATGAGCACCATCCACCATAAAGAATGGTTCTTCTGACAATACCTCCATTCTTCCCGGCCACAGAGTTTCCTGAAGAGATTTTTTTATCTTTTCCTCATCATAGTTAACTCCTAATTTTGCGAGTACATGCTCACTGGCAAGCTTTGCCACAGCTGCGTTCTCCCACTGGTGAACACCTAGAAGCTTCAATTGGAGTTTTGACATTTCCTCAATTTGCTGTTTTGTTACAAAGACCGCTTCAACTCCACATTCACCTGCTGTTTCTTTTATAATCTTTTCAGCTTCTGTTTCCTGAGTCTCCACAAAAAGCCTGCTTCCATTCTTAATTATCCCCGCCTTTTCACGAGCAATATCCTCAAGGTTATCTCCCAGTATTGCCACATGATCATATCCAATCTTTGTTATTACAGTAGCAATAGGGACACCAATAGCATTGGTAGAATCAAGCTTTCCTCCAAGTCCAGTCTCGATTACAGCTATATCGCAGTTCTGCTCCGCAAAATATATTAACGCCATTGCAAGGCAATAATCAAACATTGTGA
>CAMFPD010000058.1 GCA_945971355.1 uncultured Lachnobacterium sp. | reverse complement strand
CTGCATCTGAGTGTAAATTAGTGAATATATAGAGCAGAACAGATATAAGGCATATTGTAATAATAAATGAAATTTTCTTTTTCATGTTAAAATCGTCCTTGTGTATATATTGTGACTTCACAGCATGTCAAAAGCCACGTTTTATTTATATCACAATAATTTTTTTGAAACAACCAATAAATAGATTTTGTATTTTTATAAGATATATGGTAGAGTAATCTATGTATGTTATTTTAGGTAGATTAGATATATAAGGGAATAAGTTATGGAAACAGCAAAGGAATACAAAAGAATTGTAATTAAAATTGGCTCTTCATCTTTAACACATCCTGAGACAGGCAGTGTGAATTTTTTAAAGATGGAAAAACTTGTGCGGGCAATTTGTGATTTGAGAAATCAGGGAAAGGACGTATGTCTTGTAAGTTCTGGCGCAATTGCAGTTGGAAGAGATGCAATTGGACTTAAGGAGAGACCAAAGGATATCTCAACAAAGCAGGCATGTGCCGCTGTTGGACAGGGGCGTCTTATGATGACATATCAAAAATTATTTGGCGAATATAATCAGACTTCTGGTCAGGTTCTTATGACCAAAAACACAATGATAAATCCTGTATCAAGATCAAATGCAATGAACACCTTTGAGGAGCTTTTCAAATTGGGAGTTGTTCCTATTGTAAATGAAAATGATACAGTTAGTACATATGAAATGCAGTTTGGTGATAATGATACACTGTCTGCATTGGTTTCCTGTCTGGTAAATGCAGACTTACTTGTACTTTTATCAGATATTGACGGATTGTATACAGATGACCCACATAGCAATCCAAATGCCAAACTAATAAAAGATGTTACAGAAATAGATAACAGCATTTTTGATATGGCAAAGGATTCCACTGGCAGCAATGTTGGAACTGGTGGAATGGCAACAAAGCTTACTGCCGCAAAAATTGCTACATATTCTGGGGCAGACATGATTATTGCAAACGCAAATGATTTTTCGGTCCTTTATAAGATATTGGAAGATGATTTTGTAGGGACTAAATTCCATGCACAGAAAAATCCTAATTTTGTGTTAGAAAATTATATTATGGAGACGATAGGATAATGACACAGGAAAAAATTGACAGAATTAATGAATTGTACAGAAAATCAAAAGCTGAAGGTTTGACAGAAGCTGAGAAAAATGAACAGGCAATTCTGAGAAAAGAATTTATTGCCAGCATCAAGAAAAATGTTCAGAGCCAATTAAATAACATTGATATGGTAAATGAAGACGGAACAATTGAAAACCTTGGTGAAAAATATGAAAAAAAAGGAATCACTTCGTAATATTATAAAACAACAGAGAGACAAATTATCTAAAGAACTGGTAAAAAAGGACAGTAAACTTATTTGTGATAAACTGTTGGAACTAAAAAAATATGACAGCTTTTTAGTATACTCAGCAATAAATAATGAAGTAGATTTAGTTTATTTTGCTAATGAGGCAGTTTTAGCTGGTAAAAAGATTGCATATCCAAGAGTAAATGGTTCACAAATGGATTTTTATCTGATTAATTCCTTAGCTGATTTGTCAGAAGGATATTTTCATATTAAAGAACCAACTGAATCCTGCCCGGTATTCTACCCAAATAGAAATACATTGTGCCTTGTTCCAGGACTTGTTTTTTCTGAACAGGGAGATAGAATCGGATATGGCAAAGGGTTTTATGATAAATACTTTAACAGATACAGTGATATAGCAAAAATTGGAGTAGCATTTGATTTTCAAATTTGTCCAAAATGGGAACCAGGTTCCTTTGATGTTTCCATGGATGCGTTGATAACAGAGAAAAGAGAGGTCTTCATCAATGACAAAATTAGAAGAAATATGTAGTGTAGCACATGAGTCAAGAATAAAGGTTGGAACGCTGGATACAGATATTAAAAATGCTGTATTATTACAGTGTGCTGACAGTCTCGAAAAGCATTGTGATAAAGTTCTGAAAGCAAATGAGTTAGATATAGCTAACGCAAAAGAAAAGCTTATGGCACCAGCAATGATAGACAGATTAACCCTTAATAAGGAAAGAATTGAGGGGATGGCAGATGGTTTGCGCCAGATTGCAAAGCTTAATGATCCAATTGGCGAAGTGATGAACATGACTCGAAGACCAAACGGACTAATAATAGGGAAGAAACGTGTTTCTATCGGTGTGATTGGTATCATTTTTGAAGCACGGCCAAATGTGACTACTGATGCATTTGGACTTTGTTTCAAGACGGGGAACTGTGTAATATTAAAAGGCGGCAGCGATGCAATAAATTCAAATATTGCCATTGTTTCCATATTGAAGAAGATTCTCAAAAAGAATAATATACCAGATGGAGCACTAAGTCTTATTGAGAGCACGGACAGAGAGACAACGATTGAATTTATGCGTATGAACAGATATGTTGATTTGCTTATTCCAAGAGGAGGGGCAGGTCTTATTCAAAACGTAGTAAATAATTCAACAATTCCTGTAATTCAAACTGGAACAGGAAATTGTCATGTTTATGTAGATAAGGATGCTGATTTTGATATGGCAATTGATATAATTGTCAATGCAAAAACACAGCGAATAAGTGTATGTAATGCATGTGAATCAGTCGTTGTACATAAGGATATTGCAGATAAATTTATTCCAAAAATGTACAAAGCATTGAGGGAACACAAAGTAGAGGTTCGCTGTGATGAATACTCAAAAGCTTTGCTTGAGACAAAAAAGCATGCCATCTTAGCTGATGAAGAGGATTGGGGAACAGAGTACCTTGATTATATTCTTTCCCTTAAGGTGGTGGATTCATTAGATGAAGCAATTGAACACATAAACAGATACAATACCTCTCATTCAGAGACAATTATCACTAATGATTATGATTCTGCACAGAAATTCCTTGACGAAGTAGATTCTGCATGCGTATATGTAAATGCATCTACCCGTTTTTCTGATGGAAACGAATTTGGTTTTGGAGCAGAGATCGGTATAAGTACTCAAAAGCTTCATGCCAGAGGACCAATGGGACTTGAAGCATTGACAAGTTATAAATATACAATTTATGGCAATGGCCAGATTAGAAAGTAAAAGTAAGAGGATAATATGAGAGATTTAGAAGCAGTACAGCAGTATGAATACATTGAAAAAGCAAGAGCCTATGTTAAAAGTTGTGAGGATGAATTAGGAAGAAAACTCACATATAATGTTAAGACTTTTGGTTGTCAAATGAATGCCCGAGACTCTGAGAAGCTTGAGGGTATTTTAGAAGAAATCGGATATGTAGAATCAGATGATGAGCATGCCGATTTTGTTGTATACAATACATGTACAGTCAGAGAAAATGCAAATAACAAAGTGTATGGACGACTTGGTTATTTGCAAAAATACAAAAAACAAAATCCGGAAATGAGAATTGCACTCTGCGGATGTATGATGCAGGAAGAGACAGTTGTAGCAAAAATTCAAAAGAGCTATAGATTCGTAGATTTAATATTTGGAACTCATAATATCTACAAGTTTGCTGAATTAGTCTGCAATATGTTTGAGTCAAATTCTATGATAGTGGATATATGGAAGGATACAGATAAAATTGTGGAGGACCTCCCTGTTAAGAGAAAATTCTCTTTTAAGTCAGGTGTAAACATTATGTTCGGATGTAATAACTTCTGTAGTTATTGTATTGTTCCTTATGTCAGAGGAAGAGAGAGAAGCAGAGAGCCAAAAGAAATTATCAGGGAAATCGAATCTCTTGTTGCAGATGGAGTTTGTGAGGTTATGCTGCTGGGACAAAATGTTAACTCTTATGGCAAAAACCTTGACAATCCAATGTCCTTTGCTGATTTGTTAAGAGAAGTAAATAAAATTGAAGGACTTAAGAGAATCAGATTTATGACTTCTCATCCAAAGGATTTATCTGACGATTTGATTCAGGCAATGAGAGAATGTGATAAAGTATGTAAGCATTTCCATCTGCCATTGCAGTCTGGAAGTTCCAGAATCCTTAAGATTATGAATCGTCATTATGATAAAGAACAATATCTTGAGGAGGTTAGAAAGCTACGTGAAGCGGTTCCTGATATTGCACTTACAACAGATATTATTGTAGGTTTCCCAGGAGAGACTGAGGAAGATTTTTTAGAGACAATGGATGTGGTAAAGCAGGTTCGCTATGATAGTGCTTTTACCTTTATTTATTCAAAAAGAACTGGAACTCCAGCTGCATCAATGGAAAATCAGGTTCCGGAGGATGTCGTAAAGGATAGATTTGACAGATTATTAAAAGAGGTGCAGACTATCTCTACAGAGAAAGCCTTACTGTTAGAAGGACGTACAATGCAGGTTTTAGCTGAGGAGATGGATGAGCAAAATCCTGAATATGTAACAGGCCGACTTGACAATAATGCAGTTGTACACTTCCCGGGAACTTCTGATATGATAGGTAATCTGTATAATGTTAAATTAAGTGAATGTAAAGGCTTCTATTATATAGGTGAAATTGTAAATGACTAAAAGAATAGGGAAAAATGATATTATTTTTCTTGCTGTAATTATAATTTTTGCAGTAGTATTCAGCATTATATTAAAAATTGTTTTCTTAAAACAAGGAGATAGAGTTGATATATCTGTTGATGGAAAGCTTTATGGAAGCTATTCTCTGGATACAGATACAGAAGTGGATATTGTAAACCATAATGGAACTGTAACAAATGTGCTAATCATTAAAAATCATACTGCAGATATGGTAGAGGCAACCTGCCCAGATAAATTATGTATAAAACAAAAGGCTATATCAAAGGATAATGAGTCTATTGTCTGCCTTCCAAATAAAGTTATTGCAACAGTAACCAGCAATACCAAATCAGACATAGATGTCATATCTCAATAGTGATGTATAAGAGGATATAAAATGAAAAATAAAATAGCTTACTGGGGTGTATTTTTGGCACTGGCACTTGTATGTAGTTATGTTGAAGCTTTGATTCCAATATCCTTTGGGATTCCAGGTGTCAAGCTTGGATTGACGAATATTGTAGTTATCCTTATGATGTATTCTGTTGGTGAAAAGGATGCCCTGTTAGTATCAGTTTTAAGGATTATTTTAGCTGGCTTTTTGTTTGGAAATGCATTCAGTATTATATATTCCCTGGCTGGTGGGATGCTAAGCTACATTGTTATGCTACTATTAAAGAAAACGAACAAATTCAAGATTTTATCAGTAAGTGTCTCCGGTGGCATTAGTCACAATATAGGTCAGTTGATTATTGCTGCACTTATTGTTGAGAATTACAATATTTTATATTATATCCCAGCACTAATAATATCAGGAATAATTACTGGTTTCATAATAGGGATTTTATCAGGTGAGATTGTTTTAAGAATTGGCAATCGATTTAAGCTGTAAACAGGAGGAGAAATGTATTCTTATATAAAAGGTGAATTAGCAGAGATTAATACTGACCACATTGTTATTGATGTCAATGGAATTGGCTATATGATTTATATTTCAAGTCAGGCATTAGATTACCTGCCTGCAATTGGCGAAACAATAAAAGTTCACACATATTTATATATGCGAGAGGATGCAATGATTTTGTATGGTTTTCTCACCAAAGATGAGCTTGAAATATTTAAACTGTTAATAACAGTCAGTGGTATCGGTCCAAAGGGAGGCCTTGCAATTCTATCTACACTTAGTGCTGATGATTTACGTTTTGCTGTTTTGTCAGGAGATTCAAAAGCAATTGCAAAAGCTCCTGGAGTTGGTTCAAAAACAGCTCAAAGGGTTATTATAGATTTAAAGGACAAACTATCTCTTGAAGATGCCTTTGAGAAAAAACTTGAACATGAAAATGAGAAGATTAATATAGCATCAAATAGTCAGGTAAAGAATGATGCTGTCATGGCATTAAATGCTTTGGGATATTCATCCTCAGAAAGCCTTAAGGCGGTATCAAAGGTTGAAATTACCGAGGAGATGGATGTGGAAGATGTGTTAAAGGCCGCATTGAAGCATATGTCCATTTTTTAGTATTATCATTTATATAAAAATATACTTTATATAAATGATATTTAATATGAAAAATGTTAAAACATATTATTAATTAACAAGAAGGATAATAATGCAAAACAGAACAATTTCTACACAACTACAGGAAGAGGATATTAAAATTGAAACAAACCTGCGTCCGCAAAAACTTGACGATTACATTGGCCAGGTAAAAATAAAAGATAATCTAAAAATATTTATTGAGGCAGCCAAGGCAAGAGGTGAGGCTTTAGATCATGTTCTTTTCTACGGACCTCCTGGACTTGGAAAAACTACGCTGGCAGGAATTATTGCAAACGAGATGGGGACTCATGTGAAAATAACATCAGGACCTGCTATTGCAAAGCCGGGGGAGATGGCTGCAATACTAAATGGATTACAGGAAGGTGATATTCTTTTTGTAGATGAAATTCATCGTCTAAATAGGCAGGTAGAGGAGGTTCTTTATCCAGCAATGGAGGATTATGCCATCGATGTAATGATAGGAAAAGGTGAATCTGCCAGATCAATTAGACTTAATTTACCAAAGTTCACTCTTGTAGGTGCAACAACAAGAGCTGGTATGCTGTCAGCTCCTCTAAGAGATCGATTTGGTGTAGTAAACCATATGGATTTTTATACAGTAGATGAATTAAAGACAATTATCATTAATTCTGCAAAAATTCTTAATGTTTCAATAGATGACAAGGGTGCATTTGAAATGGCTCGCCGTTCACGAGGTACACCTCGTCTTGCAAACCGTCTCTTAAAAAGAGTACGTGATTTTGCAGAAGTGAAGTATGATGGTGTCATCACATACGAGGTTGCTTCACTTGCCCTTGATTTAATGGAAGTAGATAAATTCGGACTGGATCAAAACGACAGACAGATATTACTTACCATTATTGAGAAATTTAATGGGGGACCAGTTGGACTTGATACACTTGCGGCCTCAATTGGTGAGGATTCAGGGACAATCGAGGATGTATATGAACCATATCTTGTGAAAAATGGCTTTATAAACAGAACTCCAAAGGGAAGGGTCGCAACAGATTTTGCTTTTGACCATTTTGGTATTAAAAGGAAATAACTTATTGCCTTTTGTGTAAGAACAAGTGTATAATATACAATATATTGTAGAAAACAACGTGGAGGATACGATATGTCTGCCAAAACAAGTGCGGAAGTTGTAATAGATGGTAAAGTATATACATTAAGCGGATACGAAGGAGAAGAGTATCTCCAGAAGGTTGCTGGGTATATAAATGGAAAGATAACTGAATATGATACATTAGAAGATTATAGGCATCTTCCTCTCAACATGAAAAGTACATTAATTCAGTTGAACATAGCTGATGATTACTTTAAGGCTAAAGCTCAGGTTGAAAAGCTTGAGAGAGACCTTGAACTTAAGGATAAAGAAATTTATGACCTTAAGCATGATTTGATCTCGAATCAGATTAAGACTGAAACTGCAGAGGCAACAATGAAAGAGCTTGAAGCTGAAAACAGAGAATTGCTTTTAAATAAAGCCCGTTTGGAAGCAACACTTGAAGAAAATTTGCTGGATGGCAAAACAAATAAGAAATAAATTTACATAATTCAAAAGAGACGGAGGTATGCTTTCTGTCTCTTTTTTCTCAAGCAAATCTTAATCATAATATAAGATATTATACGAGGAGATTGTGATATGATAAATAAAGATTTTGAGATACTTGCACCTGCTGGATCATTTCAAACATTTAAAGCCGTTATAGAAGCTGGTGCAGATGCAATATATGTGGGTGGAGCTAAATTTGGAGCAAGAGCCTATGCGGACAATTTTAGTCAGGAAGAATTATTAGAAGCACTTGATTATGCTCATTTAAGAAATAAAAAGGTCTATTTGACAGTTAATACATTACTTAAGAATGATGAAATCAATAACAAACTATATGATTATCTTCTTCCTTTTTATGAGAGAGGATTAGATGCAGTATTAGTCCAGGATTTTGGCGCCTTAAATTACATTCATAAAGCTTTTCCTGATTTACCAATTCACACAAGTACACAGATGACAGTCACAGGAATAGAAGGAGTTAAATTTCTTCAGAAGTATGGTGTAACAAGAGTTGTTATGGCCAGAGAGACAAGCCTTCCTGAAATGAAAAGAATACATGAAGAAACCGGAATGGAACTCGAAGCCTTTGTTCATGGGGCATTATGCTATTGCTATTCGGGTCAATGTCTATTTAGCAGCTTACTTGGTGGAAGAAGCGGAAACAGAGGACGATGTGCACAGCCTTGCAGACTTCCTTATACAACATTGGATTCAAAGGGCAAAGTTTTATTAAAGGACTCATATATTCTTAGTATGAAGGATATGTGTGGTATAAATAATCTCAAAGAGCTTAAAGACTCTGGTGTGTATTCACTTAAAATTGAAGGTAGAATGAAAAAGCCAGAATATGCAGCTGGGGTAGTATCATTCTATAGAAAATACGTAGATAGTATGGAATCTGTCACTAATTATGATTTCGAAAGTATAAAAGCTCTCGGAAACCGCTGTGGTTTTACAGACAGCTATTACCATAAACATAATTCCAGTGACATGATAACCTATGAAAAACCTAATTTTGCAGTAGGGGATGAGTCCTTTGCCTCAGAAATATCATCAAAATATGTAGACAAAGAAACAAAGCTTCCTATAACAGGTTTTTGTGAACTAAATGCAGGAAAAAATTCATTTTTCACAGTACAATGCCAGAATTACGTCTATACAGAAACTGGTGATGTTATTGATATAGCCCAGAAAAAACCTTTGATTAAGGAAGATGTAATTAAAAGACTTTCAAAGACCGGAGACACCTCATTTTTCTTTGAAGAGCTGGATATATCAATGGATGATAATATTTTCATTCCAAATGGAGCACTCAACGAGCTTCGAAGAAATGCGCTAAATGGTATTAAAAATCAAATACTCAAAGAATATTTTCGTTCTTCAGAAAAATGCAGCAAGCTGACAATTAAAAATTCTGAAGCAGCTCAAAACATTATTGATAAGTGCAATGCTATTTATAGTGCATCTATTGAGACAAAAGAGCAATTAGATGAAGTATGCAACAGTTCAATTGTTTCAAGAGTATATATTGATTGGAATAGATATAGTCTTGCTTCATTTGAAAAAGAGCTTTCAGTAGATATTAATTTGTGTCTTTCAAAAAACAAGGAAATGTATATTATACTGCCTGCGATTTGTAGAGATACCACATACCGGTTCATATTGTCAAATATAGAAGCACTAAGTAACGCTAACCTAGCAGGCTTTTTAGTAAAAAATTATGAAGAGCTTAGCTTGTGTTTAAACTATTTTTCAAACAAGAAAATAGTATTAGATCATAATCTATATACATATAACAATTATGCTGTTGAATCATTTGATAAGTTAGGCATTTTCTTAAATACAATGCCTTTGGAACTTAACAGTAAAGAAATAGCCAGACGTGATAACAAAAATACAGAGATGATAATTTATGGTTATTATCCTCTTATGACTTCAGCACAATGTGTACATAAGAATTCATTAAAATGCGATAAGTGTAAGCAGGTAACTTATCTTAAAGACAGATATAATAAGCTATTTCCTGTAAAAAACCATTGTAACGAATGTTATAACGTGATTTATAATACAGTACCGACACTGTTACTTAATGACATAAATAAAATACAGAGTAATAATGTATATAATTTTCGTCTAATGTTTACTGTGGAGGATTCTAAACAAACAAAAGAAATTTTGTCATATTTTGAAAATCCTTCTCTAAAAAGAAACGGTGAATATACTAACGGACACTATAAAAGAGGGATCGAATAATGGGACATTTATTAGTGCAATTAACTAAATATCTAAACATTTTTTTAATACTGATTTACACCTATAATTGTTTTAGCATATTTAGGCACTCGGATAATACAATAAAGCAAAAAAGCATTTATATACTACAGCGAATGATTATATTTTTGATTAACTGTTGTTGTTTCTTTGTGCTGTACATATCTACTGACAATATTCAAATTATTGGTTTCTATTTGATGCAGTTTATTGTATTACTTTCAATTATTATAATGTACCGTTTATTTTACAATACTGCCTCAGAATTAGTGTTAAACAATATGGTAATGTTACTTAGTATCGGACTTATAACACTGTGCAGACTTTCTTTGAACAAGGCTATGAAGCAGCTTATTTTCATGGCGATAGGATTTGCAGCCGCACTGATTATTCCGCTAGTTCTTGAAAAAATCTCGGTGTTTAGAAAACTTACCTGGCTTTATGCTGCAGTAGGAATATTTCTTTTGCTTGTAGTTGCAGTTTTAGGTTCAACCAGCTACGGAGCTAAGTTGTCAATTAGCATTGCAGGTATTTCAGTGCAACCCTCAGAGTTTGTAAAAATAATATTTGTGTTTTATATCGCTTCAATGCTGTATAAATCAACAGATTTAAAACAATTGGCAATTACAAGTGTAGTATCTGCCTGCTTTGTGCTCATTTTAGTAGCATCAAAGGATTTAGGTGGCGCATTATTGTATTTCTTTACATATCTTGTAATGGTATATGTTGCCACCAGGAAATTGTATATATTTGCAGGTGGAATAGCGTTTATGTCTATAGCTGCTATCCTTGGATATAATCTATTTTCTCATGTACAGACAAGATTTATTGCATGGAAAGATCCACTAAGTGTTATTGACAACCAAGGATATCAGGTTTGCCAGTCATTATTTGCAATAGGTACTGGAGGTTGGTTTGGCCTGGGATTAAATCAGGGACTACCCAAAAAGATACCCGTAGTAGAAAATGATTTCATTTTTTCTGCGATTTCAGAAGAGTTTGGTGGAATTTTTGCTTTATGTATAATAATGATATGCATAAGCTGCTTTTTTATGATATTTAATATTTCAATGCAGCTTAAGGATTCATTTTACAAGATGGTTGCACTTGGCCTTGGCAG